>CAYTRA010000430.1:0-2290 GCA_964439675.1 uncultured Dehalococcoidaceae bacterium | reverse complement strand
TGTTCCTCTCACGACCTCCGCCTGCGAATGCGGCCCCAGGGCTTGAAGACGGAGAGCAGGAAGGCGACCAGGAGGGCAGCCGAGGAGACCACCGGCGGGAAGATCATGTCGCTCTCAAGGAAGGTGACCATCTCGCCGGCGGCGGCCTGGCGACCTTGCTCGCCCAACTCGGACACGCCGGGGCCGAGCGCGAACAGGACGAGGACCGTCAGGACGATGTTCAGCGCCAGCTTGACTGCCACCCACCAATAGCGCACCAGGCCGTACGTGGTCCCGAGTCCCAGCAGCACGCCGCTCGCCAGGGTCAGCACGCTCGCCGCCGTCAGCGGCCAGAGGATGAACAGATCGAGTGCCTGGTAGGCGAGCGCCTTTGTGGCCGGGGCATCCGTGCCGAGCGCACGGAGCACCATCGCTGCCATCGCGACATCGAGTCCAAACCACGTGCCGGCCGAGACAATGTGCAGGACGAGGACGGCCCGGCGCGTCCGTGCGGAGAGTCGCCAGGGGCGGGGGATGGATGTCGTCAACGTAGTCACGCGATGGGTCCTCCCGCTAGTTCACGATGTCGCGGCGCGGAACGTGACGATGGCCGCGGTGACGGCGAGTGCGACGTCCGCCAGGGTGATCGCGAGCGCTCGGGCGTACGAGACATCGTCCGTGCCGCCGGCTGCCCAGCGCGCGCCCATCGACCACCGTGCGGCCCCCGTAGCGCTTGGTGAGGTCAGTGGTCTCGATGGCGACGTCCACGTGATGTCTCCCGACGCCTGTCTGGCCTGATCGGGGTCGCACATCGGTGGTTGCGAGCCCTGGACCATCCTGCGCGAGACGCACCGGGGCTCGCGTCGACCGGCGGCCGACACTTGGCCTACCGCGTCGAGCCAGTCGGTACGTGGGTGATCGCAGCGATCTACCGCAGCGGTGGTACGCCGTCGTCGTCCCGAGGATGACGCGCGACGCGACGCGACGCGCGAAGATGGGAGCCCGATCCCGCTGACCGGGTGCGTAGCGAGATGCGAGTGCGCGACATCGTGATGCAAGCGCGGTCCGCTAGCCGTCACCTCCAGGGCGTCAGCCCGTCGGTCATCGCGGTGGCCGCCGTGGTCGCCGTGATCCAGGTCGTCGGTTCGTTCGGGGCGGGACGAGGGCAGCCGGAGCGCGAGTCACTGGATGCGCTCGCGATCGTGCTCCTGCTGGCCGGGCCGCTCGCGCTCGCGGCCCGGCAGCGACAGCCGGTCGCAGTCCTGGTGGTCGTCCTCTCGGTCACACTGCTCTACATGGTGCTGGGCTACCCCTACGGGCCCGTCATCCTCAGCCCCATCGTGGCCGTCTTCACCGCGATCACGAGCGGTCATCGTCTCGTGGGCTGGGCTGGCATCACCGTGCTCTACGCCGTCCACATGGTCTTCCGGGCGCTCACGGACGACGCGCCGAGCGGAATGGAGCTGCTGGGCGTGGGCGCCTGGATGCTGTTGATCCTCGTGGGGTCAGAGGTCGTCCGCGCCTACCGCGAGCGCGCCGCCGAGACCGTACTGGCTCAGCACGAAGAGGCGCGGCGGCGCGCCAGCGACGAACGCCTGCGGATCGCCCGTGAGCTCCACGACGTCCTCGCGCATCACATCTCCCTGATGAACGTGCAGGCGAGCGTGGCCTTGCACCTCATGGACCGCAAGCCGGAGCAGGCGCGGACGGCGCTGGCGGCGATCGAAGACGCGAGCCGCGAGGCGATGAGCGAACTCCGGTCCGTGCTGGACATCCTCCACCGCCCGGATGACGCTGACGCTGCCCCGCGCGCACCCGCGCCCGGGCTTGACCAACTCGACGCGCTCGCCTCACGCGCGGAGGCTGCCGGACTGCAGGTGCGCCTGGAGGTTGAGGGTAACCGCCGGCCACTCCGTGTCCCCGTGGAGGCTGCCGCGTACCGCGTCATCCAGGAGGCAGTGACGAACGTCATCCGGCACGCGTCCGCGACGACCGCCACCGTCCGCCTCTCCTACGGCAGTGAGTACCTCACGGTAGTGGTGGAGGACGATGGCTCCGGGGTGACGTTGTCGGACGGCAGCCGTACCGGCAGCGGGATCGCCGGGATGCGTGAGCGCGTGCATACGCTGGGGGGCGAATTCGAGGCCGAGGGGCGGACGGGCAGGGGCTTCCGGGTCCGTGCGGTGCTGCCGCTGGGAGGTCAGGCGTGATCCGAGTGCTGCTCGCGGACGACCAGGCGCTCGTGCGCGCGGGCTTCCGCGCGCTCCTCGACGCGGAGGATGACATCGAGGTCGTGGGCGAAGCGGCCGAT
>CAYTRA010000429.1:0-2305 GCA_964439675.1 uncultured Dehalococcoidaceae bacterium | reverse complement strand
TGTCGGCCGTCTCGCAGTGCACCGACAGCTCGCGCTCGATCGCGAGGTGCCCGAGCGCGTGCGCCAGCATCGTCTTGCCCACGCCGACCGGGCCCATGATGAGGACGTGGTGGTGCTCGTCGACGAAGCGCAGCGTCCGGAGCTCGTCCAGCAAGCGGCTGTCGTAGGTGATCTTGGCCGACCGGTCCCAGGCGTCGAACACCAGCGCCGGCTGCAGGCCGGCCGACTTGGCGCGGACGGCGTGCCGCTGGCGCATCCGACGACCGATCTCGTCGGTCAGGAGCGTCAGCAGGAGGTCCTCGGGGTCGAGGTTGCGCTCGCGCGCCATCCGCAGACGCTCGGGCAGGAGCGGGAGCAACTGCCCGAGGCGCAGCTCCTTCATCGCGCGCTTCAGTTCGGGGGAGACGTCACGTGCCATCGGGCTCTCCGTGGGTGCGGGTGCGGAATTCGGTGGGGTCCCGGCCGAAGCGGGGCCGAAGGACCTTGCCTTCGGGGGGACGACGCGGAGGCGGCGTCGGTGACGCCGTCAGGCCCCGCTCGAGCATCCGCGCGACGCGTGTGACGTCGACGACGTCGAGGTCCAGCGCGCTGCGGCAGGCCTCGTCGACGGCGCCGTCCCCGAAGCGCTTGCAGAGGCCCATCAGGCGGTAGACGTGCCGCATCCGGGTCCACGGCAGGTCGCCTTCGAGCAGCCGGCGCGCGTACTCGCCGACGGCCTCGCCACTGCGTGCAGCCCGTGCCTGGAGCCCCTCGGCGTCGCGCGTGGCGAGCTCCGCCGTGCCCGGCGGCAGGTCGTCGGGGTCGATGCGCGCCTCGCCCGGACCCACCCGCGGATGGACCTTCACCACGGCGCCCTGGTGGTACATCCGGACGACCTGCCGGTCGTAGCGCACGCGCAGGGAGCGCCCGCGGAGCGCGTGCGGCACCGAGTAGAGGGCCTTCGCGACCGAGACCGCGTGGTCGCGACCGACCTTCAGCGTGACCCACGTGGGTGCGTCGTACGGCTGTTCCGGCGCGGGCAGCAGGAGCGGCTGCTCCTCGGCGAGGAACACCTCCAGCGGCCGCTTGCGGGTCGTGCCGTGGACCCGCTGACCGGCGACGTCGCGGCACCACGCGGCGGCGTGGCGTCGGGCGTGGTCGACCTCGAGGAAGCGCTCGCCGGCGAAGCAGTCGGAGCGGGCGTACGAGACCATCCGCTCGACCTTCGGCTTGTCCTTCGGGTGCCGCACGCGGGCGAGGTCGAAGACGAAGCCGCGGGACTGCGCGTACTCGAGGATGTCCTCGGCGAGCTTCGGCGCCCACGCCGACGCCTTCGCCACCGCCGTCTTCGGGTTGTCGAAGACCACCACGGGGAACACGCCGTCGAAGAAGGCCCAGGCCGCCTCCAGGCCCTCGATGAGGTGGTCCCGGCTCTGCGACAGGCACGGCCACAGGAACGCATGCCGGCTGCTCGCGGCGACGCACACCAGCACCGAGAGCTTCACCTCCTTCTCGCCGAGCCGGACCCGGCCGACCTCCATGAAGTCGATCTCCAGGACCTGTCCGGGCGGCGGCTCGGCGATCCGCACGGTGCCGCCGCTAGCCTCGCCGAGCTCCTCCGCGATGAAGCGCCGCAGCGTCCGCTCGGGCACGGTGGCGTTCACTTGCTCCCGCAGGAGCCGGACGATCTTCGGCGACTTGCAGCCATCCCGTACCCAGCCCTCGATCTTCTCTCGGTGCTTCCGGCAGAGCTGGCGCATGGCGCCGGCCGTCGGGGGCGCGCCCGGCAGCACGGCGGCGACCACCTCGGCGAGGAGGTCGTCGTCGAGGGCGCGCGAATCGGCGCCGCGCGACAGGCCTCGCCGCTGCGCCTCCTCGACGTAGCGGCGCACGGTCTTGCGATCGGCGCCCACGCGGTCGGCGATGGAGCGGAAGCCCGCTCCGCGTTGCCACTGCCTCAGGATTTCTCGGATCTCCACCACCGACAGCTCACGAAACGCCATCGCACCTCCCAGGTCATCTGGGAGGCGATCTGCCACGGCTTTCCGGGCTCCCGGGGTGGTCCCTAGATCGTGGCCGGGAGGTGGTCCCTAGATCGTGGCCGAACTGGCGTCAGGCGGTCCACATAGGGTGGCCGGCGACACCCCGGCACCCCGCCGACGCCCCGGCATCCCGCCGACGCCCCACGCGGCCCCCGCCGTACGCGCGCCCGCCGGCCCACCGCCTCGCGCCCGCACCGGCACCCCGGCGCTGCCCCACGTGCTCCCCGCCAAACGCGCGCCCGCCGGCCACGATCGACGGGCTGACGCCGACCCACGTGGGCGCT
>CAYTRA010000428.1:0-2306 GCA_964439675.1 uncultured Dehalococcoidaceae bacterium | reverse complement strand
GGGTTCGGCATGAGGCCTCGAGGGCCGAGCACGCGGCCCAGGCCACCGACCTTGCCCATCAACTCGCGCTGGGCGATGGCGACGTCAAAGTCCGTGAAGCCGCCCTGCACGCGGGCGATGAGGTCGTCCCCACCGACGATGTCCGCACCGGCGGCCTGCGCCGCCGCGGCCGCTTCGCCCTCAGCGAAGACGGCCACGCGCACTTCCTTGCCGATGCCGTGGGGGAGCACCACGGAGCCGCGCAGCTGCTGGTCCGCGTGGCGGCCGTCCAGGCCGGTCTTCAGGTGCAGTTCCACCGTCTCGTCAAACTTGGCGGTGGCGCACTCCTTCACCAGCGTGACCGCCTCCTCCACGGAGTAGGTCTTGTCGGAGTCCACCTTCTCGCGCAGCGCGCCGATTCGCTTGGCAACCTTGGGCATGGCTACTTGACCTCGATCCCCATGGAGCGGGCAGAGCCCTCGACGATGCGCATCGCCTGCTCGATGTCCGTGGTGTTCATGTCCGGCAGCTTGGTCTGGGCGATCTCGCGCAGTTGCGCCTGGGTGATCGAGCCGGACTTCTGCTGAACGTTCTTGGACGAGCCCTTGTCGATGCCGGCGGCGCGCCGCAGCAGGTCAGAGGCGGGCGGCGTCTTCAGGACGAAGGTGAACGAGCGGTCCTCGAAGATGGTGATCTTCGCGGGGACGATGCCGGTCATGGCCTTCGTCTGCTCGTTGTACGCCTTGCAGAACTCCATGATGTTGATGCCGTGCGGGCCCAGGGCGGTACCCACGGGCGGGGCCGGGTTGGCCGATCCTGCCTTCACCTGCAGGGTCAGCACGTGACGGACCTTCTTCGCCATGTCTGTCTCCTATCGCGCCCTGCTCGGCCCTTGTGCCGGCCGGGCGCTCCCTCGTATCGAGGTAGCCTGTTGCACCACCGAGGGCTCGCCGCCACCAACCACCAAGGTGAGGGAGGCGTCCCCCGAGTTGGGTCTGTGTGTCGTTCCGGGCTACTGCTTCTCCACCTGCAGGAAGTCCAGCTCCACGGGCGTCTCGCGCCCGAACATGGAGACCAGCACCCGCACGCGGCCGCGCTCCATGTCGATGGAGTCGACGATGCCGATCATGTCGCTGAACGGGCCATCCGTGACCAGCACCTGCTGGCCGATCTCGAAGCCCACGTTCACGCGCGGCTGGGCCTGCGCGACGTCCCGGATCATCTGGTCCACCTCCGCGTCTGGCATCGGCGTGGGCCGTTCCTTCTGCTCTGAGGTGGTGGAGGCGAAGCCGGTGACGCCCGGCGTGTTGCGGACCACGTGCCAGGTGTTCTCCGTCATCACCATCTGGACGAAGACGTAGCCGGGGAACTTCTTGTGGGAGACGGTCTTGCGCTGACCGTTCTTGATCTCGATCTCTTCCACGGTGGGGATGAAGACCTGGAAGATCTTGTCGCCCAGGTCCATGGCCTTCACGCGCTGCTCCAGCGAGGTCTTCACCTTGTTCTCGTAGCCGGAGTACGTCTGGACGATGTACCAGGCGCGTCCGTCCACCGGCTCCGCTGCTGCGTCGGCAGCCGCCGTCTGGACCTGCTCTTCGGTGTCAATGTCAGCCATGGTGGCGTCCTTCCTCGGCGTCCGTCAGGTGGGGCGGCCGCCCCGTGCCGGCGGGCCGGGTCGTGCGGGGGCTAGCCCAGGAGCGTCTGCTCGATCAGCCAGCCGAAGGCGAGGTCCGCCCCGCCCAGCACGGTGCCGAGCAGGATCGAGACCACGATGACCACGAAGGTGAGGTTCCCCACCTCCTTGCGGGACGGCCACGTGACCTTCCGCAGCTCGGAGATGATGTCCATCGCCCAGCGGGGCTTGAGGAGCGAGCCCCGGCGGGCGGGCTCGGAGGGGCCAGACGTGCTGACCGGAGGCCCGGCCTGGCGTTGCGGTTGTGACCGCTGCTGGCGCTGCTGACGGCGCTCGGCGCGCTGCTGCGCGCGGCGCATTTCTCGGCCCATGATTCCGTCCTGACTCCCGCCTCGGGGCGGTGCATGCGTCGGGTGAGGAACGGCGGGAGGACGGGTGCTACCGCGTCTCCCGGTGCGCGACGGCTCGGCGGCAGGAGGGGCAGTACTTCCTCAACTCCAGCCGTTCCGGGTCGTTGCGCTTGTTCTTCTTCGTCGTGTAGTTCCGCTCCCGGCACTCCGTGCACGCGAGTGTGATGTGGTCGCGGTCCTCGCCCTTCTTGGCCACGGTACGCTTCCTCTGCTGCTCGCGCTGCTCCGGCCCGGCCGGGACTGGCGATGGTACTCGGTTCCGGCCTACGTGCCGGAGATTTCTA
>CAYTRA010000427.1:0-2313 GCA_964439675.1 uncultured Dehalococcoidaceae bacterium | reverse complement strand
GTCACGACGGGAGCCGGCAGGCACCCCCCCACCCTCCCCCTCAAGGGGGGAAGGGGCCGGAGGCGCTCCCGCTCCGATGGTGTTCCTTCCGTTCTGCCGGAAGGGGGGCCGGAGGCGGACGCTCCCGGCTCCGATCGTGTCCATGACGCCTCTGCTGTAGGGGCGCAGCGTGCTGCGCCCTCATGGCCCTCGGAAGGTTGGTGGTTGGACCAACCTTCGAGGGCTGGCGCGCCCCCACCCCGACCCTCCCCCATAAAGGGAGAGGGGGGTTAGAAGGGCTGCCGTGGGCGGGCAGGTTCGACGGGTGAAACGTCCTCGTGATACACAGGTGAGGCGCAGGACGCCGGTTCGCGCTCGTCAGGTGACGTGCTGCGAGGCGCCTGCAGCAGATGAAGGACTGCCTGTGTCTGACCGACCCTCGGACGACCTCCCGCCGCCGCAGGAGATCGTCGCCCCCACCTCGACCCGAGGTGGGCTGTACCGCCTGCGCACGCCCATGACCTCCACGGCGCTGCCGTGGGTGATGCCCTACGCCTTCGTCGCCGCGGACGGCGGCGTCTCGCTCTTCGACGCCGGCTACGGCACGGACGAGGCCACTGAGGCGCTCACGCAGCAACTGGCCGCGCTGGACCGCAAGCCCTCGGACATCCGGCGGCTGATCGTGTCGCACGCGCACCCGGATCACATCGGCATGGCGGGCTGGGTGAAGCGCCAGTCACCGGACGCCGACCTGGTGATGCACCGCATCGAGGGCGAGGGCTACGCCCAGATGCACCACGGCAGCCACAACCGCTGGGAGGAGTTGATGCGCACCTGGGGTGTGCGTCACGGCTTCCAGCCCGAGGATGCCGAGGGCGACCATCGCCCGGACTGGGCAAAGGAGATGGAACGCCGCCAGCAGGCTGCCGCCGACGAGAAGGCTGCCGGCGCCGCTGTGGCGGCCAAGAGTGACGACACCGCCGCGGAGACAGAGCGGCAGTCCTGGCGCATGGAGTCCGTGAAGCCGGACGTGCTGCTGGAGGACGGCGAGGATCTGTCCTTCGACGGCTGGACGCTGCAGGCGGTGTGGACGCCCGGGCACACGGACGGCCACCTCTGCGTGTACGTGCCGGAGCACCGCCTCACCCTCACCGGCGACCACGTCCTGTCTCGCATCACGCCCAACGTCTCGCTCTCCCACGATGACGACGAGGTGGGTCGCAATCCGCTGGCGGAGTTCCTGGCGTCGCTGGAGAAGACGGCGGCGCTGGACACTGCCCTGGGCCTGCCCGCGCACGAGGACCTGATCCCCGACCTGCCCGGCCGCTGCCGCGACATCATCGAGCATCACGCGCACCGCGCGGACGAGGTGCTGGCGGGCATCAGCGCTCACGGTGGGCTGGAGCACACCGCCACCGCGCTAGAGATCGCCTCGAGGGTGACCTGGAACAAGCCGTGGGAGACGTTCTCCGTCTTCAAGCGCCGCTCCGCCATGGGCGAGACCCTCTCCCACCTCCGGCTGCTGGAGGAAGAGGGCCGCGTCCAGCGCCTGACCGGCGAGGACAACGTCATCCGCTGGCAGCGCTGCCCGTAGGAGACCGCCCGCGTCGCCGAGGGTGCCCGTGAGGTAGGCTCCCGCGCATGCGGAGCCTCGGTCCGTTCCTGGCGATCGTCGTGCTGCTGGCAGCGGGGCTGGCCATGCTCCAGGTCACCTCGACCGCGGGCTCGTCGATCTACGACGGCGCGCGGATCGGCGAGCCCCGGAGCGGTTGGACGATCGACGACCTCGAGGAGCACGGGCTCGGCTTCGATCTGCCTCGGCCCCGGCGGCTGCCCTCGGGCTTTCGGGTGGAGTCGGTACGTGTCGAGGCGTACCGGGCACGGATCACGATCGTGCACAAGAGTGGGCCGTCACCGGCGCCGGTGATCGTGGCCTCCGTCGCGCCGAATCCGGCTCCACCCATCGCGGTCCCTCGCCGCTACCTGGGGTTCGAGTACGCGACTCGCGTGATCGAGACGCCACTGCTCGCGGACGAGATGCGGCCTGAGCAACGCGCGCTGTATCCGGCGGTGAGCACATGGTGGCGCGCATGCGGCCTCTGGTTCGAAATGATCGCGCCTGTCGATCCCCCGTTCGACCGCCTCGTGCCGCAGGAAGTGGCCGCGTTGTTCCGTCGCTCCTGCTAGATCGAGGCCACCCCCACGAGGACTGTCACCCACCTGCGAGGCCGGAGTGCCGTCCGGTTACGCCTCGGATGCGGCGTCGAGGGCACTCTGTGACCATTCCCGAAAGGGAAAAGCGAACGCCCCCGTCTTTCGAGGCGGGGGCGTTCC
>CAYTRA010000426.1:0-2315 GCA_964439675.1 uncultured Dehalococcoidaceae bacterium | reverse complement strand
TGCTGTTGCCGCAGCAGTGCCTGGTTTGCGGCGCCTCGGGCGCCTCCTTGCACGCGGAATGCCTGGAGGCGTTCCCACGCGCCGAGGCGCCTCGATGCGTGCGGTGCTGGCGACCGGGCGCGGGGACGTGGTGCGAGCGCTGCGCGACCGGTGGGCGGGACGCCCCCGCGTTCGATGGCCTGCGCACTCCGTTCCGCTTCGAGGGCGACGCGCGTCGCGCGATCCTGGAGGCGAAGTTCCGAGGCGTGACCGCGCACCTGGAGCCGCTGGCCCTCGCAGCCGCGGATGCCGTGCCGGCGGAGTGGCGGTTCGATGCCGTGGTGGGCGTCCCGCTCGCGCGGGGGCGACAGCGGCGCCGAGGGTTTAACCAGGCCGCCATCCTCGCGAGGCACGTCGGGGCAGCGCTCGGCGTGGAGCCTCGGGGACGCCTCGTGCGGCGGGTGCGGAGCACGGCGGCGCAGGCGGGGCTGTCCGCCTCCATGCGGCAGGGCAACCTCGATAGTGCGTTCGCCGTGCGAGGGGTGTCGCCGGAGGGTGTGCTGGTGGTGGACGACGTGACGACGACGGCGGCGACGCTCTCGACGGTGGCGGCGGCGCTGAAGGCTGCGGGCGCGGCGCGGGTGTACGGGCTGGCGGTGGCTCGGGAGGACTGAGGGCGGCGGGGCGCCTCTTGAGACTGGTGTGTCGGGTCTCGATCTGGGAGAGGTGGGCCACTTCCCCCACCACCCTCCCCCGCGAGGGGGGAGGGGGTCAGAAAGGGGGCGGAGGAGCCAGGCTACTTCCCGCGGTCGCGGCGTTTGCGGCCCCAGGCGAGGGCGCCGGCGGTGGCGGCGACGGTGAGGGCGGCGCCACCGGCCTGACCCCAGCGCTTCCATCGACGACCGTGCTCGCCGGGGTCGAGGGGGCGTTCGGGGGCGTGGCCCTCGAGGATCGGTTCGTCGTCGGGGGTGTCGGGCGGGATCCAGTCGGGGGGCTCGCTGGCCCGTCGTGGGAAGAAGCGGACGCGCGGCATGTGGTCTCCTTCCTGCTCCGGTATCGAGGCTAGACGGCTCGGGCGGCTCTGACGGCTGATGCTCCTTACAATGCCGCTCCACGTGACTTCGCACGCTGTCTTTTGACGAGATCGAGCCTGCTCTGACCACTGACACCCGCCCCACCCTGGCCATCCTGCTCGGCGGGATGGATGGAGCGCCGAGCGAGGCGCTGATGCGCCGCGCCCTGGAGGCCGCTGCCCTCGATGCCGCGGAGGTGGCGATCGCGTCTGCTGCGTTCGAGGGCGTGGTACTCCTGGCGGACCGCGAGCCCCAGGACGCGGTCCCCGCGGGCGTCGAGGTGGTGGTGGACGGCCTCGATGAGTCGTTTCACTTCGGGCGGACGCTTTCCTCGCTGGTCGAAGCACGAGGGATCGAGGCGCTCGCGTACATGGGGGCGGGCAGCGGCGGGCTGCTGGTGGCGGAGGACTACCAGTCGCTGGTGGTGCCGCTGCTGGCGGGCGCGGAGCGCTGCGTGACGAACAACCGCTTCTCCGCCGACCTGTTCGCACTGCGGCCGGCCTCGTTGCTTGCGCGGCTGGAACCGGGGCCGGAGAAGGACAACGCGGTGCCACGACGGCTGCGGGAAGAGCACGGGGTTGAGGTGGTGGAACTGCCTCGGACGCTCGCGACGCAGTTCAATCTGGACACGCCGAACGACCTGGTCGCGCTCGCGCTGTCGGGACGCGCGGGGCCGCGACTGCGCGAGGTGCTGGCGCCGCTCGCGGGGAGTGACCCCGGCGTGGAGCGCGTACGCCGGGCGGCCCGCCACTTTGTCGACCGCACGTCGGAGGTGATGGTGGCGGGGCGGGTGTCCTCACGCACATGGCAGTACCTGGAAACAGAGGCGGCGTGCCGCGTCCGCCTGCTCGCGGAGGAGCGCGGCATGCAGTCCGCCGGGACGGACGCGGACGGTACGGCGCGCTCGCTGCTGGGCGCGCTGATCGCGGAGGCGGGGCCGGAGCGTGCGTTCGCCTCCGTGCTGCCGCAACTCTGTCGCGCGGCCTTCATCGATGTCCGTCCGGCCCTGGTGCACCTCGGCATCCAGCCGTCGCGCGCGGACCGGTTCGCGGCCGACCTCGGCCGGCCCGCGGAGATCGAGGACCCCGCGCTGCGTGAGATCGTGGAGGCGGCGAACGCCTCGCCGGTACCGGTGGTGCTCGGCGGGCACTCGCTGGTGGGGGGCTGCCTGGAGTTGCTCAACCAGTGGGCCTGGGACGAGCACGACGGGCTGCTCGCGGACTAGGTGCTCGGCTTCCTCGATCGCGGCTTTCGCTTTGCTGC
>CAYTRA010000425.1:0-2326 GCA_964439675.1 uncultured Dehalococcoidaceae bacterium | reverse complement strand
GTGGAGGAGCGCCTTCGAGGGGATGCAGCCGTCGTACAGGCAGACGCCGCCCGGGTTCGCCCGCTCGTCGATGAGGGTGACCGTGAAGCCGAGTTCGGCTGCGAGGAAGGCGGCGGGGTAGCCGCCCGGGCCCGCGCCCAGCACGGCCAGTCGCTGGCCCTCGCCGGGCCGGTGAGGCTGTTCGTTGGCCACGCTAGCCCTCCAGCGCCATCAGCATGGGGTTGCGGATGGCCTCGACAATCCACGACATAAACCGGGCGCCGTCCGCGCCATCGAGGACTCGGTGGTCGTGCCCCAGGGACATGGGCATGATGAGTCGCGGCGTCCAGTTGCCGCGTTCGTCGTCCCACACAGCGGTGCGCTGGGCGCGGCCCAGGCCGAGCACCGCCACCTCCGGCCAGTTGATGATTGGCGCGAAGTACCCCGTGCCGAGGCTTCCGAGGTTCGTGACGGTGAACGAGGAGCCGCGCATCTCCTCCAGCGTGAGGCTGTTGGTGCGCGCCCGCTCCGCGATCTCATTCAGTTCCACCGAGATCTCGATGATGTTCTTCTCGTCGACGTTCTCGATCTTCGGCACCACCAGCCCGCGGTCGGTGTCCACCGCCACGCCGATGTGCACGTAGTCCTTCAGGACCAGTTCCTGCGCCTCCTCGTCGTAGGAGGCGTTGACGCGGGGGTGGGCGCGGAGGGCGGACGCGACGACCTTGATCATCATCACGGAGATCGTGAGGTTGCCCCCCGCCTCGCGAGCGCGCGCCTTGTACTCCTGCCGGAGCGACTCCATGGCGGTGATGTCCGCGTGGTGCTGCAGGTGGACGTGCGGGATCTCGGTCCACGACTGCGTCATGTTCCGCGAGACCGTGCGGCGGAGGCGGGTCAACGGCTCGCGCGTGACCGGCCCCCACTTCGAGAAGTCCGGCAGCGGACGGAACGCGGATGCCGCCGCCGGAGCGGTCGCTGTCGACGCAGCCGCCGGCGCGACCGGCGCTGGGCGTTCGCGCGCTGCGCGCTTCACGTCGTCCTCGGAGATCCGGCCGCCTGGCCCGCTGCCGGTGACGGTCGCCAGGTCCACTCCAACCTCGCGAGCGAACTTGCGCACCGAGGGCGAAGCGAAGACGAGGCCGCTCGGCGCATGGGTCTCGGCGGGAGTAGGGGCTGATGGAGTGGCGGGCGCCGCGGGTTGTGGCGCCGCTTGCGCCTGCGGCGGGGCTGCCTGGGCCGCCGGCTGCTGCTCCCGGGCTGGAGCCGGCTCGGAGGCGGGTTGGGGCGCGGGCGTGGGCGCGGCCTCTGGCGTCGGTGCCGTCTCGGGGGCGGCGGCTTGCGCCGTGGGCTGCGCAGGCGTCGATGCCGCGCCTGCCGCGTCGATGGTGATGATGACCTGGCCGACCTTGATGGTGTCGCCTGTGCCCACGTGGATGCGGGAGACCTTGCCGGCGGCCTCGGCCGGCACGTCCAGCGTCGCCTTCTCGGTCTCGATCTCCAGGATGGGTTGGTCCACCTGGACCTCGTCGCCCTCGGACACCAGCACCTTGAGGACGTCCGCCTCGTCGATGTCTTCGCCCAGGTTGGGCAGTCGGTACTCCGCCATGCGTGCTCGCTCCTACAGGGTTGCCGGGTTGGGGCGTTCCGGGTCGATGCCGAGCGCCTGGCCCGCCTCGACCGCCACGCTGGCTGCGATCTGCTCGTCTCGCGCGAGACCGGAGAGCGCCGCGAAGGCGATGTGCTTCGCGTCCACCTCGAAGAAGTCGCGGAGCACCTCGCGGGTGTCGGAGCGGCCGAAGCCGTCCGTGCCCAGGGCGATCACGCGAGTGTTGAGCCACTTCGCGAGGCCGTCCGGCAGCGCCTTCAGGTAGTCGCTCGCGGCCACCACCAGCGCCGGCTCCTCGCCCAGTTGCTCCACCAGGTACGGGAGGCGCTCCTCCACGGCCGGGTGCAGCACGTTCCAGCGCTCCACCTCGATCGCGTCGCGTCGCAACTCGGTCCACGAGGTGACGGACCACACGTCCGAGGCGATCCCGAACTGGTCCGCCAGCACCTCCTGGGCGCGCAACACCTCGTTGAGGATCGCGCCGGAGCCCAGCAGGTTCACGCGCGGCTGACCCTCCTCGCCCATGGAGCGGAAGCGGTACATGCCGCGGAGGATGCCCTCGCGCACGCCGTCGCCCTCCGGCATCGGCGGGTGCACGTAGTTCTCGTTGCCGATCGTGAGGTAGTACATCCGCTCGCTGCCCTCGACGAACATCTCGCGGATGCCCTCCTCGAGGATGACGGCGATCTCGTAGGCGAAGGCGGGGTCGTAGGAGCGCATGGTGGGCACCACGGCGGA
>CAYTRA010000424.1:0-2333 GCA_964439675.1 uncultured Dehalococcoidaceae bacterium | reverse complement strand
CCGTAGACGCGCTGGAGCATGGGGTTCTTCTCGTCGCCACGCCAGTAGGCGCCGGCGACGCGGTCGAGTTTGAACGCGCCCAGTTGGCCCGTGGTCTCCGTGTGGCCGCCGCGGCACAGGTCCTGGAACTCGCCGTGGCGGAAGTGGCCGACGGTGTCGTCCTCGATGCCATCGATGAGTTCCAGCTTGTAGGGCTGGTCGCGGAAGATCTCGCGGGCGCGGTCCTTCGGGATCTGCTCGCCGTGGATGGGCAGGTTGCGCTTCACGGACTCCCGCATGCGCTTCTCCAGCGCCACCAGGTCGTCCGGGGTCAGCGTCCGAGGCAGGTCGAAGTCGTAGTAGAAGCCGTTGTCCACCGGCGGGCCAATGGCGTACTTGGCCTCCGGGAACATCTCCAGCACCGCTTCCGCCAGGACGTGCGCGGCGGAGTGGCGCATGCGGAACAGCCGCTCCTCCGGCGGGAGGTCCTTGAACGGGACGTCGTGGTCGCCGGGAAGTGCTGCCTGATCTTGCTCAACCATCGGGTGTCTCCTGTCGTGCCACATAAACACACATGCGCCTCTGTCCCGACGGGACGCGAGGCGCATGCACGCGTGGTTCCACCCGACTTTCCCCGCGCGCGGCAACGACGAGCGCGCGAGGCTCGTTGGGCCCGATAACGAGGGCTACCCGCCGCGGGTTCGCCCGCGGGCTCAGGGGTGGTACCGGCCGCCAGTTCCGCTCCGGGACTCCCAGCACCTCGGCGCACTCACACGTCCGAGGGTCCCGTTCTCTGTCAGCGGTCCAGGCGGGGCGTGTCCCCGTCTGCGCTCGATCTGTCGCGCACGCCTCGCGGCGGCGCGGCTGCGATCACTGTACGTCAACGCCAGCCGAGGCGCTGCGGTTGCCATCGCTGTGGGCCGTGCTTCGCGTCCGAGGATTGCGAGGGCTTCGGTACTTCTCCTCGTGAGCGCTTACACGAGCGGCACCCGCTCCTGTCTCACTCTTGGGGACGAGCACCCGGGAGTCGCCGATGTCCGTCTGGAACCGAATCACCTTCGCGCAGCCCTGGCGGCTCGCGCTCATCGTCCTGTGCGCGTCCACGCTGCTGCTGGTCGCCTGCGACAACGCCGAGTCGTCCCAGGATCCTGCCTCGCCGTCGCCCACCTCGGACGCGCCCGCGGCTGCCGGCGGCGGTGACGCCGAGGCCGACGACAGCGACGAGCAGGACACGTCCGCCGGAGGGTTCGAGGACGCGATCACTGACGTCGTCGAGGAGGCTCGCCCCTCGGTGGTGCTGATCACCACGCAGCAGATGGTGGGTGGCGTCGCCTCGGAGACGCTCGTCCCGTCCGGCGTCGGGTCAGGCGTGATCATCGACGAGGACGGGCACATCCTGACGAACAACCATGTCATCGAGGGCGCCAGCGGACTGACGGTACGCCTCGCGGACGGGCGCGAACTGCCGGCGGAAATCGTGGGGCAAGACCCGCAGACGGACCTGGCGGTGATCCGCGTGGTCGCGGACGACCTCACGGTCGCGGCCATCGGTTCGTCGGACGACCTCGAGGTGGGGGAGTGGGTGGTGGCGATCGGGAACGCGCTCGGGCTGGTCGGCGGGCCTACCGTGACGACGGGCGTGGTGAGCGCCGTGGGGCGCACGGTGCAGGAGCCGCCTGGGCCCACGGGCGCGCCGGGGCCGTTCCTCTTCGACCTCGTCCAAACGGACGCGCCGATCAATCCGGGGAACTCGGGCGGGCCGTTGCTGAACCTGGACGCCGAGGTGGTGGGCATCAACACCCTGGTCGCGGGAGGCGGCGCCATCCCCGCGCAGGGGATCGGCTTCGCGATTGCCATCGACACGGCGATGCCGCTCGCGGAGGAGATGATCGAGACGGGGCGAGTCGTCCATCCGTACCTGGGCATCCTCTACGTCCCGCTGAACGCGCTGGTCGCCGCGCAGATCGGGTCGCCTCGGAGCGAGGGGGCACTGGTGCGGGAGGTGCTCCCCGGATCGCCGGCGGCGGACGCGGGCCTGCAACCCGGCGACGTGATCGTGGGCGTGGAGGGCGACGCCATCGAAGGCGAGTCCGACCTGCCGAGGGCACTCGATCAGTTCGACGTGGGCAACGAGGTCACACTGGAGATCGCCCGCGGCGAGGAGACGCTCGAAGTGACCGCCGTACTGCGGCAGGCGCCGAACGAGTCGTCTACCGAGTAGGCGAAGCCTCGAGGGGCCTCGAGATTCGGGGTGGCCGCGCGGGTTCGGGCGTGGGGGCTGTGGTGGGCGGTACTGGATTCGAACCAGTGACCTCAGCGATGTCAACGCTGCGCTCTAACCAACTGAGCTAACC
>CAYTRA010000423.1:0-2339 GCA_964439675.1 uncultured Dehalococcoidaceae bacterium | reverse complement strand
GCCGGCCGCCATGCGATACACCGAGTGCCGCCTGGCGCCCATCGCCATCGAACTGCTCGCCGACATCGACCGCAACACGGTCGACTTCACCCCCAACTTCGACGACACGATCGACCAGCCGGTGGTGCTGCCGGCGCGGCTGCCGAACCTGCTCCTGAACGGCGCCAGCGGCATCGCCGTGGGCATGGCGACGAACATCCCGCCGCACAACCTCAACGAGATCTGCAACGTCATCGCCCACGTCATCGACAACCCGGACGCCAGCGTGGACGAGGTGTTCGCGGCCGGGCTGATCAAGGGCCCGGACTTCCCCACCGCCGGCATGATCTTCAACCGGCAGGAGATCCTCCACGCCTACCGGACCGGTCGAGGCCGCATCACCATGCAGGCCCGTATGGAGGTGGAGGAGACCAAGAACGGCCGCTCCCAGATCGTGGTGACGGAACTCCCGTACCAGGTCAACAAGGCCAACCTCATTGAGCGCATCGCGGACATGGTCCGCAACAAGCGCATCGAGGGCATCAGCGACCTCCGCGACGAGTCAGACCGCCACGGCATGCGCATCGTCATCGAACTCGCGCGCAACGCCACCTACAACAGCGTCCGCAACCAGCTCTACAAGCACACCGCCCTCCGCTCCACCTTCGCCGTCAACATGCTGGCCCTCATCGAGAACCAGCCGCGCACCATGTCCCTCATCGAGGCGATCCAGGCCTTCATCGGCCACCGCCGCGAGGTCATCCGACGTCGCTCCGAGTTCGACCTGGAGAAGGCGCGGGAGCGCGCACACATCCTCGAGGGCCTGCTGAAGGCGCTCGACCTGCTCGACCAGGTCATCGCCACCATCCGCGCCTCGGAGTCCGCGGACGCCGCCAAGACCGCCCTACAGGCCGCGCCCTTCGAACTCTCTGAGCGCCAGGCCCAGGCCGTGCTGGACATGCAGCTGCGCCGCCTCGCGCAGTTGGAGGCCAGCAAGATCCAGCAGGAGTACGACGAACTGATGAAGTTCATCGACTACCTCGTGGACCTGCTGGAGCACCCCGAGAAGATCGACGCCCTCATCAAGGACGACTGCGCCGACCTGAAGGAGAAGTACGGCGACGAGCGCCGCACCTTCGTCTACGACGCACCCGTGGAGGACATCAGCGACGAGGACCTCGTCGCCCACGCCAACGTCGTCGTCACCATCTCGGACCGCGGCTACATGAAGCGCGTCCCCCTGGACGCCTACCGCCTCCAGCGCCGCGGCGGTCGAGGCGTGACCGGCCAGACGATCCGCGAGGAAGACGCCGTCCGCCACCTCATCGTCTGCGACACGCACGACTCCCTCCTGCTCTTCACGGCGGAAGGCAAGGTCTACTCCCTCAAGTCCTACGAGGTCCCCGAGGCCTCGCGACAGGCGCGCGGCATCCCCGTCGTGAACCTCGTCTCCATTGAGCCGCAGGACCGCGTCACCGCCGTCGTCGCCGTGCGCGACTTCAACCGCGACTCCATGGTCCTCGCCACGGAGCAGGGCGTCGTGAAGCGCACCCCGCTCACCGAGTTCGAGTCCGTCCGCCGCCCCGGCCTCATCGCCATGCGGCTGGACGAGGGCGACCGCCTCATCGAGGCCCGCCCCGCCGCCGAGGCCAACGACGCCGTCATCGTCACCAGCGACGGCCAGGCCATGCGCTTCAACGTCGGCACCCTGCGCGTCGCCTCGCGGGCGTCGGGCGGCGTGCGCGGCATCAAGCTGAAGGACGATGCCGTCGTCATCGCCATGGTCGTCGACGTCGACGGCGAGGACCTCCTCGTCGTCAGCGAGAACGGCATCGGCAAGCGCACCCCCATCGAGGAGTACCCCAGCAAGGGCCGAGGCGGCATGGGCGTCCAGACGTTCAAGGTGACCCCTCGCAGCGGCCCCCTGATGGTCGCGCGCGCCGTGAGCCCGGACCACGAACTGATCCTCGTGAGCAGCCAGGGCATCGTCATGCGCACCAAGGCCGACAGCATCAGCCGCCAGGGCCGCAGCACCCAGGGCGTCCAGGTCATGAACGTCGACGACGGCGACCACGTCGCCTCGGTGGCCCGCGTCGACCAGGCCGAGGGTGTGGAGGACGCGGAGGCTACGCCTCCGGCGGAGTAGCCCTCGACGCACCGGTAGCACGCAACCGCCCCGGGGTGCCCCGGGGCGGTGCCACTTCCCCCTCGGATATCTCGGTCGCGACACACCAGACTGCCGGCTCAGCCACATTCTCCCCGATTATGGCTAAGGAAGATGATCGATACCAGTGGTATAGTCCCCCATCAGGGGAGGTTGAGCATGGGGACCGAGTACCGTTTCTCTGAGGAATTCGACC
>CAYTRA010000422.1:0-2355 GCA_964439675.1 uncultured Dehalococcoidaceae bacterium | reverse complement strand
GCGAGGAGTGCGACCAGTAGCAAGCGCGGTGCGCCCTCGGTGCCCGGGAGGGGGCCGTGGCCGGTGCCGGCGGGGGCGATCTCCAGCGGCGGACCGTGGTCGCTGAGGATGAACCACGTGCTCCAGCCGGCGTAGGCACCGGCCCGATCTTCCAGCCGTGCCACGATCAACATGCCGTCGCCGACCATTGAGCAGGGCAGTTCGCGAAGCGCCTCCACCACGAAGGTCCCCTCGGCATCCGCGGTTGCCTGGGCCAACTCAGCGAAGTCGTGGGCTGCCCATGAGGTGTCGTTGCTGAACCAGATAGACACCCGCTCCCCCGGCGGAAAGCCCGTCCCGAGGTAGGACGGGACGGTGTCGCACGTCCCTTCGGACACGATCTCCAGCCGCCACGGAGTCTCGACCGCATACACGGCCACACCGACATGACTAGGGTCGGATGGGCCAGGGACGCGAGCGAAGATGGCGAAGCGCTGACCGGGGTTACAGGTCTCGGGTCTCGCCTCGGGGCCGAGGACTGTCTCAAACCGGCCCGCCTCGTCCGTCACGACCTCGCCGAGGTCGACCGAGTCGATCCACTCGGGGCGGGTGACCTCGACAGTCGTGTTCGCCGGGAAGCCCTCGCCGTGCAGGGTGAGCGGTTCCGCGCACGTGCCGCTTGCCGGGGTGAGCCACGCCTCCGGTTGCTGCGCCTCGACGGTTCGAGGCTCACCGAGCGCCGGGACGAGGAGCGCCGCGAGGAAGGCGGAGACGAGGACGGGGCGTCGCATAACGTCCCGGATGGTAGTGCGCGGGGGCCGCTTCCCCCGACCCCGCCCTCCCCCGCGAGGGGGGAGGGGCCAGCATGAGAGTCAGAGGGCGGAGGGAGACGCGTGTCCGGCTTACGCCAGGCCGCGCTCCTTGAGGACGCGCTGCATGGTGTGGCCGATGTCGCCGGGGTTCTCGACCACCTCGGCGCCTGCCTCGCGGAGGGCCTGCTGCTTGGCGGCGGCCGTGCCGGCGGGGCCGGCGATGATGGCACCGGCGTGGCCCATGCGGCGGCCCGGAGGCGCCGTGGCGCCGCCGATGAAGGCCACCACGGGCTTCGACATCTGCTTGATGAACTCGGCGGCTTCCTGCTCGGCCGTGCCGCCGATCTCACCGATGAGCACGACCGCCGCGGTGTCAGGGTCCGCCTCGAACAGTTCGAGGGCCTGCCGCTGGCTGGTGCCGATGATGGGGTCGCCGCCGACGCCCACCGAGCCCGACTGGCCGATGCCGAGGCGGGTCAACTGGTCCACAGCCTCGTAGACCAGCGTGCCGGAGCGCGAGATGACGCCGACGTTGCCCGGCAGGTAGACGTCCACCGGCATGATGCCGGCGCGCGCCTGCTCCATCGGGTTGATGACGCCCGGGCAGTTGGGGCCAATGAGGCGGGTCTTCTTGGTCGAGAGCGCCCGCTTCACGCGCATCATGTCCAGCACCGGGATGCCCTCGGTGATGCAGATGGCGGTGGGGATCTCCGCGTCCGCGGCCTCGAGGATGGCGTCCGCCGCGAACGGGGCCGGCACGAAGATCAGCGAGACGTTCGCACCGTGCTGCTCCACGGCCTCGCGAACGGTGTTGAGGACGGGCACGCCCTCGATGACCTGGCCGCCCCGGCCGGGGGTGACGCCGCAGACGACCTGCGTCCCGTAGGCCAGCGAGGTCTTCGCCTCGCGCTGGCCGGCGCCGCCGAAGCCCTGGATGACGACGCGGCTGTTGCTGTCCATCAGCACGCCCATGGTGTGTCTCCTTCTTCCAGCGCTTCCGCTACTTCGCCGCCTCAACGGCCATGCGGGCCGCCTCGGCGAAACCGTCGGCGCGGCCCAGGTCCAGGCCGGACTCGTCCAGGACCTGCTTGCCGATCTCCACGTTCGTGCCGGCCAGGCGGATCACCACGGGCTGCGTCACGTGGCCCTCGCGGATGGCCTTCACCGTGCCTTCCGCGATGATGTCGGTCCTCGCGAGGCCGCCGAAGATGTTGATCAGCACGGCCTTCACGTCCGGGTCGCTGCCGATGATCTTCAGCGCGGACACCACCGCGTCCGGGTTGTTGGCGGTGCCAATGTCCAGGAAGTTGGCCGCGTCGCCGCCGGCGAACTTGATGGCGTCCAGCGTGGCCATGGCCAGGCCGGCGCCGTTCACCAGGCAGCCGATGTTGCCGTCCAGCTTGATGTAGTTCTGGATGCCCGCGTCGTGGGCCTCCAGTTCCTTCTCCGGCTCCTGGCTGCGGTCGCGCAGCTCGGTGATGTCCTTCTGGCGGAACTCGGCGTTGTCGTCGATGGAGAACTTGGCGTCGGCGGTCGCCAGCTCGACGTCCCAGCCGGACGGGAG
>CAYTRA010000421.1:0-2383 GCA_964439675.1 uncultured Dehalococcoidaceae bacterium | reverse complement strand
CCTCGAACTCTGGGACGCGCGAGCGGCCTCGGATGGTGCGGCCCAGGTGCCAGTCGGCGGTGTGCAGGAGGCGCATCACGGCCTCCTCCAGGCGAGGCCACTCTCGACGAGCGGCACTGCGGCATCCACGAATAAGCCGAGTGCCTCAGAGACGGCAGATAGGGAGTACTGCCGACCCAGGAATCTGACGAAGTCGGGGCCCACACCCGGTGTCCAGCCCCATCCGCCGCCGTAGTAGGGCAGATCCATCTCGTAGAACGGCCGGGTGTGAATCGGGGTCCCCAAGCCGTGGGCATCCCGCCCCTTCCCGATGAGGTAATCGTCCTCATGCTCAACAACGTTTCGGAGGAGGCGGACGTCTGCGCTTTGGAGCACGTCAAGAAGGCGCTCTGTCTCGCGCACAGGGATCCATTCGGGCACATTCCCATCGAGCAATTGCGGCAGGGCGATTGACAATCGGCCGAGAAGGGCGACCAACGGCATCAGGTCACGGTCGACCGGCTGATGGAAATCATCATCGCTTCGCTGCTCGATGCAGAGCGCGTGTGCTTGCCGCGCGCGTTCAACAGCGCGAAGGCCAACGATGGCTTTCTGCTGGCGAGTAAGCATCAGTCGTAGCCCTCGTCCGGGTCGTCGAAGCGCAGCAGCGGGTCGCCGGCGCTGCCCGGCGGCGCCTCCGCCACCTCGGAGCGCCTCGTGGCCCACGAGGGGAACGGGAACTCCACCAGGAGCGGCACGGGGATCTCCGGCTGCGACACGATCATGGAGCCTGGCTTCAGCAGCACCGCGCGCGCCCGGGCGCTGGGGGTGAGGAAGCGGTACTGGTCCCGGCTCGCCTCGGCGGTGTCGAGGCGGCCGACGATGCGGAACGAGGCGTTGGCGACGATGCGCTGTTCCACCTCGGACGCCGTCTGCTGCGCGCCGATGAGGATCACTCCCAGCGAGCGCCCCCGCTCCGCGATGTCCAGCAGCGTCTCCTTGATCGGCGAGCGGCCCTCGCGAGGCGCGTACTTATTCAACTCGTCCACGACCACGAAGAACGGCGACAGGCGCTCCGCGCCACCAGCCTGCTCGTGCTCCTGCATGACGCGACTCAGCAGCACGCCCACCACGAAGCGCTGCGCGCGGTCGTGCAGGCGGTGCAGGTCCACCACCGTCACCTGCTGGCTGAACTCGATGCGGTGGGCGTCCGGCTTGCCAAACCCCGCCCCTCGCACGAACGGCTGTACGAGGCGTGCCCCGGCTTCGAGGCGTCGCAGGAAGGCACGGACCGTGCCCGGCGCTGCCGCGCGGTACGCCGAGGCCATCCAGCGTCCGTGGCCCTCGTCGTCGTCTTCATCGCCGACGAGGTTGCGCTCCACCTGTGTCACCAGGTCCTCGAGTGACTCGCACCAGACGCCCTCGACCTCCACGTTGCCATCTGGGTCGCGGAAGGGCGTGTTCTCCGCCGCGCGCTTGAGGCGCGCCGCGACGACCTCCACGAGGTCGCCGATCTGGCCGGAGTCGCGATCCGCGTCGGCGAAGAGGTAGCGCACGTAGCCGTTGAGGCAGAACTCGTGCAGCGTCCAGTAGAAGCCGGTGACGCCCTCCTGCCGGCTGGAGGTCTGCGGCAGTGGCTGGCCGCCCGGCCGGCAGGGCGCGAAGAACGCCACCGACCCGAACGGCCCAGCCGGCAGGCCGAGGGCGTCCCATCGCGCGCGCTGCTCGTCCGTGAGCCGTGCGTTGGCGCGATCGAGGAAGAGCAGGTCCTCCCCCTTCACGTTGAAGATGAGCGCCTTCGAGGTTGGCCGGCGGTTGCCGAGTGCCTGGCTCTCGAACAGGCCGTAGAGGAGGAACGTGGCGTAGGTGGTCTTGGTGGCGACGCCGGAGACGCCGGAGATGTTGACGTGCGCGCCTCGGGAGCCGTCCAGGAACTCCAGGTTCCCGAATACCGGGCGGTTCGACCGGTCGAAGCCTACCGGGAAGCGGAAGTCCTCTTCGCCGTCGCGCATGCGGTCGAAGAACAGCGCGCGATCGCGCTGCTCGCCGGTGGCGAGGTAGACCGGCTGACCCGGTTGCGGCGGAACGAAGATCTCCGGCTCCACGCGGGTCACGGACACGTGAGCGGACACCGTGGACTGCGTCGGCAGCACACCTTCCGTCGCCAGCGACACGTCCGACGTGTACGAGACGCCCTCTTGCGTAGCCTTCAGTTCGTCGACAACGCCGTACGTCTCCACGGTCTCGCCGCCCGGCAGCACCGTCCGCACGTGAACCACGTCGTCGAGTTGCAGGTAGCCCTCCGGCGCAACCCACGCGGAGAACGCGAGGGGCGTCGAGGCCTGCTGCTCCGTGCCGAGCACGAGCCCTCGATAGTCGGGGTGGTCCGTCGCACGTGCGCCGC
>CAYTRA010000420.1:0-2407 GCA_964439675.1 uncultured Dehalococcoidaceae bacterium | reverse complement strand
CACACCCGCGCGGACGGGGACGTCATCTTCGCGCTCGCCACCGGCGAGCAGGAGATCACCGACGACCAGTACCCCTCGATCGAGGCGATGTCGGCACTAGCGGTGGAGCGCGCGATCCTGAAGGGCGTGCGCGCCGCGAAGGGGCTCGCGGGAGTGCCGGGCCTGGCAGACACCTCGGACGGCTCGAGCTAGTCCGTGGCCGCGGCAGGCTCGCGGAGGTAGTTCAGGCGACCGTCACCGTTGTTGACGCGGCTTTCGAGTTTTCTATACTCCGAATAACACGCAGCCCGTCGACCCGTCGCGGCGGCGAGGCTTGTCCGCCGAGCTCCACATCCGGCTGGCGTCGATCGGCCGGGGAGTCCACGGCAAGGGACGGACCCTCTTTCCCATGGCACGACCAGTGACCATCCTCGACCTGCAGAAGATGCGGGACGAGGGAAGGCCGATCACGATGGTGACGGCTTACGACTACCCGACCGCCAAGATGGCCGACGAGGCCGGGGTGGAACTCATCCTCGTCGGTGACACGCTCGGCATGGTGGTCCTCGGCTACGACTCGACGCTTCCGGTGACCGTGGACGACATGATCCACCACGGCCGCGCGGCCGTCCGAGGCGCGAAGCACGCCCACGTCGTCGTCGACATGCCATTCGGCTCCTACCAGGGCGGCTGGCGGCAGGCGATGAAGAACGCCACCCGCATCATGAAGGAGACCGGCTGCGGCTCCGTGAAGCTCGAAGGGGGCGTCCGCTCCGCGGAGACGGTCCGCCGCCTGGTGGAAGCCGGCATCCCCGTCATGGGGCACATCGGCCTGACCCCGCAGTCCGTGAACCAGACCGGCGGCTTCAAGGTGCAGGGCAAGACCCCGCGAGACGCCGTCCACCTCATAGGTGACGCCAAGGCCCTCGCGGATGCGGGCGCCTACGCGATCGTCCTCGAGTTGGTGCCCACGGCCCTGACGCACATGATCACCCAGCGCGTGAAGGTGCCCACCATCGGCATCGGCGCCGGGCCGTTTGCGTCTGGCCAGGTGCAGGTGTGGCACGACATCCTCGGCATGTACGACGACCTGCGCCCCAAGCACGCGCGACGCTTCGCGGAGGCCGGCGACCTGATCCGAGGCGCGCTGGGCGAGTACGTCCAGTCCGTGCGCCAGGGTGAGTTCCCCACGGCCGCCGAGTCCTTCTACATGGACGAGCACGCCCTGGACCTCATCCGCCAGATGACGCCCGGTGCGGAGCAAGACATGAGCGAGGCCGAGCGGGTACTGTCCGAGTTGCAGGACGCCCCGGTGCCCGGCAACGAGCGCTAGGCGCGCTCACCTCGGACAGTCACACGTATCGCACGTCTCGGAGCGCCGGAACTCATGGAGATCGCACGCACGGTCGCTGAGTTCCGCGCGCTCCGCGCCACCCTCCCGGGCCCCATGGGCCTGGTCCCGACGATGGGCGCACTCCACGAGGGCCACCGCTCGCTGATGCGACGCGCCCGCGCGGAGTGCGCCTCCGTGGCCGCCTCGATCTTCGTGAACCCCACCCAGTTCGGCCCCAACGAGGACTACACCCAGTACCCCCGCACCGAGGAGGCCGACCTGCGCGCGTGCCTGGAGGAGGGCATCTCGCTCGTCCTCATGCCCGCCGTCGAGGACATCTACCCCGAGGGAGCGACGACCACTGTCAGCGTCGGCGAACTCTCGACGATCCTCGAAGGTGCGTCGCGTCCCGGCCACTTCGATGGCGTCGCGACGGTGGTCACCAAGTTGTTCAACATCACCCAGCCGGACCGCGCCTACTTCGGCCAGAAGGACGCGCAGCAACTGATGGTCATCCGCCGCATGGTGCGCGACCTCCGCCTCCCGGTGGAGGTTGTCGGCTGCCCCATCATCCGTGACGAGGGCGGCCTCGCACTCTCGTCGCGCAACGCCTACCTCACGGACGAGGAGCGCCTCCAGGCCCTCGCGCTCTCCCGGGGGCTGCGCAGGGCGGAGACCGCGTGGCTCGGCGGGCTACGGGACGCCGCCACGCTCCGCCAGATGGTGCACGACGAGATTGCCGCGCAACCCCTCGCGAGGATCGACTACGTCTCCCTCGCGGATGCGGACACCCTCGCGGAGTGTGAGGGCAAGGTGCAGCGGGATGCGCTGCTGTCGCTCGCCGTGCGTTTCGGCAAGGCGCGGCTCATCGACAACACCATCCTGCGGGTCAAGGACGGGGAGCGCGGCTAAGGCCACGAGGGCGCCTCCTCCGAGGGCATCCCCGGCCTGTTCTCGGACGCGTCAGACAACAACCTTTGAAGTACCCGTCCCGCGCGATACCATGACGCTATAGGTCATCTGCGTTGAGACGTGAGCAGATCGCCCTGAGGGGTAGGGCGATGTGATGCTCACCCGGTTCGGGGGGTTCGGTTG
>CAYTRA010000419.1:0-2414 GCA_964439675.1 uncultured Dehalococcoidaceae bacterium | reverse complement strand
CTCGGGCGCGTGGCCACGCGCTACACGCTGGACGCGGACTCGTACGCCTCGATGGTCGGGCACGCGCCGAGGGCGGTCGCGGGCCAGCGTCCGACGACGGTGGAGGTCGTGGAGTCCTGGACGCCGGACCGCTTCGAGTTGTGGGCGCAGGGCGAACGCGTGGAGTCGCGCCCCAACCCGTACGGCGCGATCCCCTTCGTCGTCTACCCCAACCTGCCCCGGCCCAAGCAGTTCTGGGGCATGTCAGACATTGAGCCGCTGCGCGAGCCTCTGGAGGAACTGAACCGCGCCTTCACGCAACTGAGCCGCATCTTGGAACTGTCCGGCAACCCCATCGCCGTGCTGGAGAACGTGGAGGAGGCGCGAGACATCGCCGTGCAGCCCGGCGCGGTATGGGAGGTGCCGGAGCAGGCGCGCGCCTACCTGCTGGACCTCCTCCAGGGCGGCGGCGTACGCCTGCACGTGGAGTACGTGGACCTGGTCTATCGAGCGCTCCACGACCTGTCGGAGGTGCCCCGTATCGCCTTCGGCGACGGCCGCTTCGACCGTTCCGGCATCGCGCTCCAGGTGGAACTGGACCCGCTGCTCCGTCGTGTCGAACGCAAGCGCCTCATCCGAACCGCCGCCCTCCGCCGCCGAGACCGTCTGGCCCTTGCGATTGCCGGGCACCACCGCGGCGTCGACTTCACGGGCGTGGACACCACCATCGAGTGGGCCTCGCCGATCCCTGAGCCCGCGCCGGAGGGTTAGCCGCTCTCGCGGGGGTGGGGCGGTGGCCCTCGATAGTCGGCGCCAGCGCGACACTTCGAGGGCCGTCGAGGGCGCAGCACGCTGCGCCCCTACAGGGGATCGGGAACCAGCACCGAGGCGTACCGTGCACACCCGCCCTTCGACATGCTCAGGACGAACGGGTTGGGGCTTCGGCCGGTGTCTTCGAGGCCATTCCGAGGGCCCAGGAGCCGCCGTGTGAGCGGCTGGCTCGCGGCGGACTTCACGCTAACGTAAGACTCACATATCATCCCTGTTCTTCCGAGATCCGTTGTCAGCGACTCGCCGAAGGGTTTGATGCGCGTGGGCAACCGCGGCGCCCCCATCCATCTCCGCCTCACCGCGCAGGCGATGCAGTACCGAGGGCTCCTGGCACTGGCCATGCTGGTGCTGGTGGCTGCCAGCCTGCTCACCATCCTGACGCCCGCCCTCGCGGGGTACGCCATCGACACCGGATTGCAGGTGGTGTCCGTCTCGGCGGGTGGGGTGGTCACCGAAGAGGCGCAGGGCAACATGACCACGGTGCTGGCCGCCGTGGGCCTCATCGTGCTCGCGGCGCTGCTGCGCGGCGCCTTCGTCTACGCGCAGACGTACCTGTCCGAGGCGATCTCGCAGCGCGTCGCGCGTGACCTGCGCAACATGGTCTACGACCGCCTCCAGCGACTCTCCTTCGCGTACCACGACAACGCCGAGGTGGGCGAGATCATGTCTCGCGCCACGGGCGACGTGGAGGGCGTCCGCTTCTTCGTGAGCATGGGCGTCATCCGCCTGGTCTACGTGCTGATCCTGGTGGTGGTGTCCTACGGGATCATGATCGCCATCAACGCGAAGGTGGGCCTCATCGCCCTCGCGTTTGTGCCGCCGGTGGCGATCCAGTCGACCTGGGTGTCTCTGAAGATGCGCCCCATCTGGTTGCGTGTGCAGGAGATGCAGGGCGAGATGGCCACCATCCTGCAGGAGAACCTGACCGGGCAGCGGGTGGTGAAGGCGTTCTCGCGCCAGGAGTTCGAACAGCAGAAGTTCGACGGCAAGGTCGACGAACTCTTCGACTGGTCCTACTCCACCTCGAAGTTCCAGGCGTTCAACGAGCCGTTCCTGATGTCGATCTGGTTGCTGTCGGCGGCCGTGGTGTTCTGGGCCGGGGTGGTGGAGATCCAGGCCGGCCGCATGCAGCCCGGCGAACTCGCGGCGTTCCAGTTGTGGCTCACCCTGCTCCAGGTCCCCGTCCGCTCCACCGGCTTCATCGTCAACATCTTTGCCCGCGCCCACTCGGCCGGCACTCGACTGTTCGAGGTCATCGACGCTGAGTCGCCGGTGCAGGAGAAGCCAGGCGCGAGGGCGCTGGGCCCGGGACCGGGCCACGTGGTGTTTGACGACGTGGCCTTCTCTTACGACGGCAAGCGCAAGGTGGTGGACAACCTCAGCGTGGACGCGCAGCCCGGCCAGACCATCGCGCTGCTGGGGCCGACCGGCTCCGGCAAGACCACCGTGGTGAACCTGCTGCCGCGCTTCTACGACGTGACGCGCGGCAGCATCACCATCGACGGCGAGGACGTGCGCGACGTGACGCTGGACTCGCTGCGGGACGCCATCGGCATCGTGCAGCAGGACGTGTTCCTGTTCTCCGCGACCATCAAGGAGAACAT
>CAYTRA010000418.1:0-2422 GCA_964439675.1 uncultured Dehalococcoidaceae bacterium | reverse complement strand
CCCTGCTTCGCCTGCGCCTCGCGCTGGGCGCGGCGTTCCTCCTGGCGGCGGAGGCGTTCCGCGAACTCCGCGGGGACCTCCTTGCCGGCGTCCGTGAACGCCTTCGCCTGCGCCTGGCCAGAGGAGGCGAAGGTGGTGCGCAGGCTGTTGTCGAACCAGGCGCGCGTCTCTTCCATGTACGCGCCGCTCCCCTGGAAGCGCGGCGCCACGTAGCGCGCCCACAACTCGAACGATCGCAGCAGGGCAGGCGTCGAGGCCCACTCATGGTGCAGCGCCAGCACCCCGCCGATGCCTCCCGAGCGCTCGACGATGCCCTCGAGCGCCTCGATGGCGTCGTCTGGCGTGCCCACGATCATGCTGCCGCCGTCCAGCGCCGCGTGGATCGTCTCGCCCGCCGGGCCGAAGGCGATGCTGCCACCGGGCGTGGGCCCGTCCATCGCGTACGCCCGGCGGGCAAAGCCCCATTCGAGGTCCGCGATCGCCTGCTCGCGGCTCTCCGCCAGGTGGATGGTCACCACCACCCGCCAGTCGGAGCGGCTCACCGTCTGCCCGTGCTCGGCGGCTGCTTCTTCCACCCAGCCCCACGTGCGCTCGAAGCCCTCGTTGCCGGCACCCGCCACCGAGAGCAACCCGACGCCGTTGCGCCCGGCGGCGCCGGGGCCGGACGGGGTGAAGGAGGTGGCCACGGCCACCGGGAGGTGCGGCTGCGAGTACGGCGGCAGTTGCACACGTGCCTCGCGCAGTTCGAACCAGTCCGTCTTCATCGTGACGGTCTCGCCGCGAAGCAGCCGCATGACCGCGTCCAGCGACTCGTTCATCATCCGCCGCTGTTCGGTCGGCTCGATGCCGATCATGTACGCGTCCGACGCCAGCAGCCCCGGCCCCACGCCGAGCATCGCCCGCCCGCGCGTGAGGTGGTCCAGCAGCGTCATCTTGTCGGCGACCATGAAGGGGTGGTGGTACGGCAGGCTGGTGACGCCCGTCCCTAGCCTGATGCGCTGCGTCCGCTCCGCCGCAGCCGCGATGAACAGCGCCGGGTCGCCGATCAACTCGCGCCCGCCGCTGTGGTGCTCCCCCACCCACACCTCGTCGAACCCCAGCCGGTCGAGGTGCTCGATCAGTTCCATGTCCCGCTGGAGGGCGAGCGTGGGGTTCTCGCCGACGGCATGGAACGGCGCCATGAACAGGCCGAACTTCATGCGGGTGGGCTGATCGCTGGTCATGCAGGCTCCTCCGAACGGTCGCGTCGCGCGCCCGAGCCTACACCGTCCCACCGCTGGAGGCCGCCCCATCCCCCACGCGCGCCAGCGCGTCGAGGGGCTCCTCGCCCTCCGTCTGTTCGAGGGCGACCGCGAGCGCCTCGCCGAGCCGCAGGCCGAGCGGGTCGTACCCCATCGCCCGCGCGGCGTCGTCGCCACCCCACGCGGCGTAGACCACCGGCACCGAGGCGTCGTCCCACGCCCCCGCCACGATCGCTCGAGCGCTCTCGGACGGTGCGTCCACGGCGAGCCCCGCGAAGCGCGCCGTCCGCGCCTCCTGCCGCAGCATCGCGCCGAGCGTGTCCGGCGCGCCGAGCGCCGCCATGTGCGCCGCCCGGTACACCGAGGCCAGCACGAGACGTCGCACGCCCTCGACGTTCGGTCGCTCGCTGGTCCAGGTGATACCGGTCAGCCATCGAGGCAGCACGGTCGCCGGCCGTTCGGCGCGCTTCGGCCGAGTCGAGCCGAAGGTGCGTTCGCCCCACCGAAGCCCCACCTCCGACCCCACGCGGTCCGTCCACATCCCACCAATGTCGTCCGACACCACCAGCGTCATGCGAGCGGCGATGTCCGCCAGCGCGCCGACCGAGGCGACCCGATCACTTGCCTCGGCCGTCGCCTCGCGGGCCACCTCGTCAGCGCCGAGCGCGATCAGGTGCTCCACCGCCTCCAGCGCGTGCTCGCGCGCCATGGGGTTCATCGCCACCAGCGGCAGTTCCAGTTCCGGGTTGGGGTGCCGAGGATCGCCCACCATGGTGCGCAGGTAGGCGCGGAAGCGCTCCATGTCGCGCGGCATGCGGTACAGGTCGCGCGCGACCGCCAGCGTGGGCACGTACTCGATGTGCATACAGCGCGTGTCGAGCGTCCTCGGACCGCGGGGTCAGCCCCCGGCCGCGAGGCCCATCTCCACCTGCGAGGAGTTCCCGGTCCACCCCACGAGGAACGGGTGCCATTCCTCGTAGCGGTTGAGGTAGGACGCGTACATCACCGCCGGGTGCGTGGAGGGCCGCGTCGGCTCCTTCAGCAGCGCCATGCGCGCTTCTTGCGGCGTGCGCCCGCCCTTGCGGTGGTTGCACTCGCGACACGCCGTCACCAGGTTCTCCCACTCGTGGAGGCCGCCTCGATGCTTGGGCATCACGTGGTCAAGGGTGAGTTGGCCGCCG
>CAYTRA010000417.1:0-2428 GCA_964439675.1 uncultured Dehalococcoidaceae bacterium | reverse complement strand
GAACTCCACCTTGCCGTCCGCCAGCGACTTCAGCGGCACCGCGGGGACGTTGGACTCCTCGCCGTCCGAGGGCTCGGCGAGCACCTGGTCCGCGCGGACCTCGTCACCGTCCTCCACCAGCAGGTCGAAGCCCTCCGGGAGTTCGTACTCCTCGGAGATGGTGCGGCGGCTTTCCACCGTGAGGATGCGCTGGTCGCCGGTGCGGGTGACCGCCGCGACGCCATCGATCTCCGCGATGATCGCCTGGCCCTTCGGGTTGCGCGCCTCGAAGATCTCCTCCACGCGGGGGAGGCCGGAGGTGATGTCCATGCTGGACGCCACACCACCGGTGTGGAACGTGCGCATGGTCAACTGCGTGCCCGGCTCACCGATGGACTGCGCCGCGATGATGCCGATGGCGACACCCTCTTCGACCAGCCGGCCGGTGGCCAGGGAGCGGCCGTAGCACTTCTGGTAGATGCCGCGCTCGGCCGTGCAGGAGAGCGCGGACCGCACGAAGACCTCTTCCACCCCCGCCGCCACAATGGCGGCAGCAGCGGCGTCCGTGATCTCCTCGTCCGCCTCCACCAGCACCTCGCCGGTGTTCGGGTCCGCCACGGAGGCGGCGGCCCAGCGGCCGGCCAGGCGCTCCTCCATGCCCGCGAGCAGCGCCTCGCCCGGGCGGTGGCGGATCCAGATGCCCGGGATCGGGGCGCCCTCTGGCGCACACGACTCCTGCTGCACGATCACGTCCTGTGCGACGTCGATCATGCGGCGGGTGAGGTAACCCGAGTCCGCCGTGCGGAGCGCCGTGTCCGCCAGGCCCTTGCGAGCGCCGTGCGTGGAGATGAAGTACTCCAGCACCGTCAGGCCGTCACGGAAGGACGAGCGGATCGGCAGCGGGATGATCCGGCCGGACGGGTCGGACATCAGGCCACGCATACCGCCCATCTGGCGGATCTGCGTGATGTTTCCCTTCGCCCCGGAGTTGGACATCATCGCCAGCGAGCCGCGACGCGGCATCGCCCGGTTCAGCGCCTCCTGGACGCGGTCCGTCGTCTCCTGCCAGATCACCAGCGACTGCTGGTACTTCTCGTCATCCGTGAGCAGTCCCATCTCGTACTGCTCTTCCATCTCGTCGATGCGGGCTTCCGCAGCGGCGAGGAGTTCCGCCTTGTCTGGCGGCGTCAGGATGTCACTGGCCGCAATGGTGGTGCCGGACTGGGTCGCGTAGTGGAACCCAATGTCCTTGATGGCGTCCACCAGCCGGACCGTGTCGTCGTTGCCCAGTTCCTGGTGCGTGCGCGACACCAGTTCGCGCAGCTTCTTCTTGTCCATCGTCTCGTTCAGGAAGCCCAGTTCCGGCGGGACGATCTCGTTGAAGAGCACTCGGCCCACCGTGGTGTCCACGCGCGAACCGTCCGGCAGCCGGAGGCGGATCGGGTCGTGGATCTTCACCAGGTTCATGGAGTACTCGCGCACCACGTCAACCGTGGACCCGTAGGTCTTGCGCTGTGCCTCATCGCCGTCCTGCCGGTCGAAGGTCATGTAGTAGCAGCCCAGCACCATGTCCAGCGTGGGCGCCACCACCGGCTCGCCGTTGGAGGGCGACAGCAGGTTCTTGGTGCTCAGCATGACCTGGCGGGCTTCCGCCACCGCCTCGTAGGACAGCGGAACGTGCACGGCCATCTGGTCGCCGTCGAAGTCCGCGTTGTACGCGAAACACACCAGCGGGTGCAGCTGGATGGCGGCGCCTTCCACCAGCACCGGCTCGAACGCCTGGATACCCAGGCGGTGCAGCGTGGGCGCGCGGTTCAGGAGCACCGGGCGGTCAGCGATGACCTGCTCCAGCACGTCCCAGACCTCGGGCTGCGCCCGCTCCACGATGCGCTTGGCGCTCTTGATGTTGTGCGCCAGCCCCTGCTTCACCAGGGCGTGCATCACGAAGGGCTTGAACAGCTCCAGCGCCATCTTCTTCGGCAGGCCACACTGGTGGAGCCGCAGCGTGGGCCCCACGATGATGACCGACCGGCCGGAGTAGTCGACGCGCTTGCCCAGCAGGTTCTGGCGGAAGCGTCCCTGCTTGCCCTTCAGCAGGTCAGAGAGCGACTTCAGCTTGTGGTTGCCGGAACCAGCCACCGCGCGGCCTCGGCGGCCGTTGTCGATGAGCGAGTCCACGGACTCCTGCAGCATCCGCTTCTCGTTGCGGATGATGATCTCCGGCGCGCCCAGGTTCAGCAGGCGCTTCAGGCGGTTGTTGCGGTTGATCACCCGCCGGTACAGGTCGTTCAGGTCGGAGGTCGCGAAGCGGCCACCGTCGAGCTGCACCATCGGCCGCAGGTCCGGCGGGATGACCGGGACGGCGTCGAGGACCATGCCCTTGGGGCTGTTGGTCGTCTTGCGGAACGCGTCGACGACCTTGAGCCGCTTGATCGCGCGCACCTTGCGC
>CAYTRA010000416.1:0-2442 GCA_964439675.1 uncultured Dehalococcoidaceae bacterium | reverse complement strand
GTACCCGGACTCCGGGCGGCCGGACGTACAGGTGAAGGTGATGCGCCCGCAGGACATGCCGCGAGCGGTCGCCCTCGGGCAAGTGGACCTCGCGCTGACGGGCCGGGACTGGCTGCGGGCGTTCCTCGCGACGTTCCCGGCGGCGCCCGTGGTGGAGTTGTGCGACCTGAAGCGCTCCAAGTACCGGCTGGGCGCCGTAGTCACGGAAGACCTCCCGGTCACGAGCATCGAGGAGGCGATCGCCTACTGGCGGCGCGACGACCCGGAGTTCCCGATCCGCGTGGCCTCGGAGTACGTGTCGCTGGCGGACGAGTACGCGCGGTCGAGACACCTCGGCAAGTACCGGGTGATCCCGATCTCGGGAGCGTCGGAGGGCTTCGTGCCGGAGGACGCGGAGATCCTGATCGAGGGCACGGAGACGGGGACCACGCTGCGGGCGAACCGGCTGACTATGATTGACGTGATCATGGAGTCCACGAACTGCGCCATCGGCGCGGCGACGCGGCCTCCGGGGCAGCGGGGCGACCTGCGGGACGACTTCGTCACGCGGATGGCCGCGGCTGCCGCAACAGCGGAGTAGCGCGGCAGGCGGGGGCGGAGGACGGCTCGGGCATGCCTTCCCTGGGTTCGCACCTCAAGCGTGCGCGCGTCGTCGCGGACCGCCTCGGCCTCCCGGAGATCGAGGCGGACCGGGGTGCGTTCTACCTGGGCGCCACGGCGCCGGACATCCGCGTGATCACTCGGAAGGACCGGGAGGTCACGCACTTCTTCCGGCTGGACGACCTGGGTGACCAGGACTCGGTCGCGCGCATGTTCCGGGAGAACCCCGGCCTCGCGACGCCCTCGGGATTGGACGCGGCGACCACCGCGTTCATGGCCGGCTACCTGACGCACCTGGTGCTGGACGAGAGGTTCATCGGCCAGATCTACCGTCCGCACTTCGGAGCGCTCTCCGAGATGGGGGAGGACCCCCGGGCGAACGTGCTGGACCGGGCGTTGCAGTACGAACTCGACCGCCGCGACCGGGAGGACGAGGCCCTGATGCAGGAGATCCGCGCGGCGATCGCTCGCACGGCGCCGGTGCAGGGCATCCCCTTCATCGAGGACCAGCACCTGGTGGAGTGGGCGATCGTCTCGGAGGACGTGGCGGCCCAACCGGCGGACTACAGCCGCTTTCGCCGCATGATGATGCGGCACCTGCAACTGGCGGGATACGACGAAGCCATGATCGAGCGCGAGTGCGAGGCGCCGATGGACCTGGTGCGCCAGGCCTTCGACATCGTCCCGGAGGAGCGCATCGACCGCTTCTGGCGGGACGCGCAGGACAAGATGACCGAGACCGTGAGGGGCTACCTCAGATGACTAACACACCGTCCTCCACGGGAGCAGCATCGCTCCGCATCGTGGAGGACATTGCCCTCGCACGGGAGTCCGTGCTGAAACGCGAGCCCGTGGCCGAGCCGGTGCTGCCGGAGGCGGTCCAGCAGTCGATCAACGACCTCTGGGGCGAGGCGGTGACGCCGGCCGAGCACGTGCGGCGCATCCTGGAGGCTGTGCGCACGGAGGGCGACGCCGCCGTGCGGCGCTTCTCCCAGCAGTTCGACGGCTCGTCCTACACCTCCATCGAGGTGGGGCCGGAGGAGATCGCGGCCGCGTACGAGCAGGTGACGCCGGAGCAGCACGACGCCATCGCGTTCGCGGTGCAGCGCGTCCGGCGTTACCACGAGATGCAGATGGAGCACGCGCCCACCTCGTTCGTGTCGAGGGGTACCGGGATGGTGGTGCGCCCGCTGAAGCGCGCCGGCGTCTACATGACCGGCGCGGAGGCTGCGCTGCCCTCCTCGGTGGTGCACACTGCGGTGCCGGGCAAGGTCGCGGGCGTCGATGAGATCGTGGGGGTCACGTCGGCGCGGGCGGACGGCACGGTGAATCCGCTCAAACTGGTCGCCGCGCGGCTATCCGGCATTGAACGCATCTACCGCGCGTCGGGCGCGCAGGCGATCGCTGCGCTCGCCTTCGGCACCGAGACCATCCCGCGCGTGGACAAGATCTTCGGGCCCGGCGGCATCTTCGTCACGCTGGCGAAGCAGCAGTTGTTCGGCCGCGTGGGCATCGATGCGCTGTACGGCCCCACGGAGACGCTGGTCCTCGCGGACGACAGCGCCGGGCCCGACCTCGCGGCGGCGGACCTGCTCGCGCAGGCGGAGCACGACATTCTCGCGACGCCCGTGCTGATCACCACCAGCCGCGCGCAGGCCGAGGCCATCGCCGCGCAGGTGGAGGAGCAGTTGCCGACTCTGGAGCGCGAGGCGATCGCGCGGGCAGCCATCGAGCGCGGTGGCGCCGTGGTGGCTGCGGACCTCGAACAGGCGGTGGAACTCGCGAATGAGTTCGCGCCGGAGCACCTCTGCCTGCTGGTCGCGGAGCCAGAGGCGCTACTGC
>CAYTRA010000415.1:0-2445 GCA_964439675.1 uncultured Dehalococcoidaceae bacterium | reverse complement strand
AAGTCGCAAATGTACTGACCACGGCGCGCGCTACGCGCTCCCAATCGTGGCCGTAGGTAATTGGCCGCACAGTCTCCGGCCATGGCGTCACATAGACGCTACCGAATGATTCCGGCGCGCCATCGTGCTCGAAGTTGATAGCGGGAGTCCACCCGAAACCGCCATCACCGCCAATGATTCCGCCTGTCGGGGTGTCATCCGGGTACAGCCATGCGTTATCGACAAGCCAGTGCATGGCGTCGCGGTCAATTTCATAAGCGGTAATCGTGACCTTGATTGGGTAGAAGCGCGTCAATTCGCGCTCGTACTCATCATGCGTTTGCATGGTGAAGCTGATACCATCCGGTGCGTTCGCCATTTGGTTGCGCTGCCATCGCCGCGCTTCCCGCGTGCCCATGTAGATGTTCCCAATTGCCGTAAACTTCACTGCCAATCCCCCCTAGTGTGTGTGGTGGCGTGTAAACGCCTATGCAAGTACCAGTTGGTACGTCTGCCCGTTATTGCATTCGTGGTACCAGCCGCGCGAAGCATACTGCGTGCGCGTAAGACGGATACCGGCATCGCATGCGTTTACAGCACAGACGGCCTTTAGCATGCGTGTGCCTTGCTTTTTGTTCTTGCCCGGATCGACTTCTGCATGCAGAGCCGCATACGTACCTAGTGTCGCGGCTAGCTCTGTAAGATACAGGCGCAAGTCGTCACCGGCGACAGTCGCCGTCATCTTGCCCGTCAAGCCGAACGCTGTAGCAGTGGCACGAAACGCGCCTTTGTGGCCAGCGCCGGGGTGCATTGCATGTACCATCTCGTGCGCCAGTGTCGCAAGAACATCCACATCATCGATGAGTACCGGCGAGATAAATACCGCCGAGGTGCCATCACTTACCGATGATGGTGGCCAGCATTGGCCGATGGCGCTGGACTTAGCGCCGCGAGTGCCAGCCGGAAAGCCGACACTGACGCGAAACGCCGGGATATGTACTTGTGCCGTAGCTGCAAAACGTGCGCGCATTTCATGCGCTGCCTTCTGTAGCCACTCTTCGCGCGTAGCAATGCTATTTATAGTCATCGTACCACTTCCCTTTTACGGCCTAGTGTGTGTTATGCGACGGAGCCGAATGCTGCATAGGCGAGCCGCCTACGCGCGGCAGATGCCGCTTGCTCACGCTCTTCAGCTACCGCTACAACTTCGGCCATTATCTCTAGTGCCACATCGTTGCATGCGTATTCGTAGTCATCTACCGCCCACACAGACGCGACATGCTCACCATCCAGGGTGCCAATGACTCCGTACACGTATTCGCCTTGCTGCAATTTAGCGATTACGGCGCAACGATGCCGACATTGACCAGGTGCATGCTCATACGGACTAAGCCCCTCGATGCAATCGCCATACTCAATGCCGCACGGCTTGAATTGCTCGCCGGGAAGTACGGAATAATACTGGCTGCCTTTGTGCATGCTGCCGTGGCTAGTAGTGCAACAATCGAAGTCAAGGATACTATCCAAGCTGTCATCATCGTACTCTACCGATACAGCTACGCGCGCATCGTCCGCCAACTTATCCCACTTATGGCGCGTGTCCGCCCTCCACCTTGCAGTATGCAGTGCATCACGCGCTGGCACACGGTGGACAAATCCACTGTGGTGGTAAAACGTCTTGCGTAGTGCATGGTATTCTTTCGCGAGCTTGCTATCCATTTCCCCTTGCTCCCTAATGTGTGTGGCCTGCCTCTTCAGTAGCGGACGGCCAGCTCCCGCTAGACGGCTGCGTACGTACGGATTTTTGTATCAACAGCCATTCTGATTTTCTTCCTTCTGGTTGTCGCTATTGGCCATTATTGGATTCTCCCTAGCGTGTGTTGTGGTGGTGTGCGCCTAGTAGTGTGCTCGGACGTTAAACGGCACACTGTACGCGCGCGCCTCATATAGTGCTAGCCATACGTCGTACAGGCGTAGGGCATCGTCGAATAAGACCGCGTCAATGGCATCATCGTTATCATCCACAACTAGCCACATTTTAAATGGTGGCAATGGCTCACCCCTACGATGGTAGTCTTCGACCACACATGCGCAGACTTGGCATGTAGCATGCTGGCAGTTGATGGCTTCATAGTCGTAGGTGGTTGTCATATCCTAGGCCTCCTAAGTGTTAGTGCTTACACGCACTGGCCAGCCGTTGTAGCTGGCCGCCGCGTGTAAATGTGGCGGTTACGCTAACGCTCGCGATCTTCGGCTCCCGTGGTGCCCGCTGGCGCTCCACCATGTAGAGCTAACCAGTAGGCCGGTTGCGTACTGCAATTGAGCGTTGCGCATTGTTATGTTGCCCGACTCTCAACCGGGCATTGTCGGTGACTCGCTACGCGAGTCGTTAGGATTGGTTAAGTAGGCAGTACGCGTTACGCTTTTGCTCCCCGCTCAGCCATTGATGGCGTCGTGGCAGGCTTG
>CAYTRA010000414.1:0-2446 GCA_964439675.1 uncultured Dehalococcoidaceae bacterium | reverse complement strand
CGCCGTCTGGCGCGGCCCTCGGGCTGCTGGTACGCTCGGATGCAGGCCGCCCTCGAGCGCGAAAGTTCACGATGGTCGAAAGCGCACCCCGCCCTACCGTCCGGCCGCTGCACTCCGCGGTCACGCCGGCCACGTCCTTCGTGGCCTACTCGGAGACCCTGGACTACGACACGCAGCACGCCCTGGAGTTCATCGACATCACCGCCGATGTCCAGAACGTGATCGCCCGTTCCGGCGTGAAGTTCGGCCAGGTGGTGGTGATGTCAAACCACACGACGGCGGCGGTAGTCCTCAATGAGCACGAGCCGCTCCTGCTGAACGACATGGCGCGCGTGCTGTCTCGCATGGCCCCGGCCGGCGACTACTACGAGCACAACGACTTCTCGATCCGCACCCACAACATGACCGAACGTGAGTGCGCCAACGGCCACGCCCACTGCCAGCACCTGTTCCTGGGCGCCAGCGAGACTGTCCCCATCCACAACGGCGCGGCCTACATCGGCGAGTGGCAGAGCATCTTCCTGGTGGAACTGGACCACGCACGGCCTCGGACGGTGTTTGTCCAGGTGCTCGGAGTCGGCGGGTAGACGCCGCCGCTGCTGCCTTCCCATGAGCGCCCCTACGCGCATCCTGCACCGCGCCGGCAACTTCCACGACCTGCTCCACCTGGCCCACCACCCGGCCGTCGACGCCATCGAGGCGGACATCTGGGTGGTCGGCGGCAACCTGATCGCGCACCACGAACGGCCGCTGGGCCCGCTGCTCCTCAGTTCGCGCGGCATCTCCCGGACGGCAGACCGCGTGCCGCTGGAGGTGATCCTGGAGGCGGTGAAGGACACCTCCAAGTTCGTGATCGACCTGCGGTCATGGTTCACCGATCCCGCGGCCGCCCTCGCACGCGTGCTGGCGGCCAGCCTGGACGACTTCAGCCACATCAGCGTCTCCTGCGAGGCGTGGATCACTGCGGACCGCCTGCGCGAGTGGCTGCCGGGCCTCGATGTCACGTACTCGATCCGCTCCGCGAAGCAGTTGCGTGACTACCTGGCGGACGTGGACGCCGGCACGCGCCGGCCCACCCATGTCACCGTCCGCGAGTCGCTCCTCCGCTCAGCCGAGGCGATCCGGGACATTCGGGCGCGCGCCGGCCGCGTCGGCGCGTGGACCGTCGACGACGCCGACCGGGCGCTGGAGTTGAAGGCGTGGGGCATCGACCAGTTGGTGAGCAACCGGCTGACGGTGCTCAACACGCTCTAGCGCCTACGATCCCCGTATGCCGGACACGCCCGCCGACCTCCTCCCCGCCGACGACTTCGCGCTCGCGGACGAGTTCACGCTCGCGGCGGAGAGCACGCCCCTGCTCCCGCACATCCTGGAGGCCATGGCCGCCGCAGGAGGGCGCATCACCTTCGCGCAGTTCATGGCGCTCGCGCTTGGGCACCACGAGCACGGCTACTACAGCCGCCCGGACCTGCGCTGGGGAGCGGAGGGCGACTACGAGACCAGCCCCGAGGTACATCCGATCTTCGGCTACCTCTGGGCGCGCCAGGTGCTGGAGTGCTGGCAGCGGCTCGGTGAGCCCTCGGAGTTCGCGCTCGTCGAGCCGGGCGCGGGGTCCGGGGCCTTCATGGGGGCCATGCTGACGTGGCTGCGCGCTCGCGCGCCCAGGTGCTTCGCCGCCGCGCGCCCAGTGGTGCTCGATGGTCATCCCCACCGCATCGAGGCCCAGCGACGCGCCCTCCTCGCACGCGGGTTCGAGGTGGAGCACGCCCTGACGGAGGAGTGGCTGAGCCGCGCCGGCCAGATGACGGGCATCGTGATCTCCAACGAGTTCTTCGACGCGCTCCCGGCGCACCTCGTCGAGCGTCGCGGGGACGACCCCGTGGAGTGGGTGGAGTGGTACGTCACCACGGACAACCGAGGTGCGCTCACCCTCATCGAGGGCGAACTGAGCACCCCGGAGATCGAGGCGTACTTCGACCACCTCGGGATCCTCCCGGGCGACGGCGCTCGGGCGGAGGTGGGCCTCGCCGCCGTCGAGGCGATGCGGCGGCTGGCGGCGCGGGTGGAGCGGGGCTGCATCCTCACGATCGACTACGGCTATCCGGCGCGGGAGTTGTACGCCTCGTGGCGGAAGCAGGGGACTCTGATGGCGTTCCGCCGCCACAGCCCCCAACCGGACCCGCTGGCACAGCCGGGCCTCACGGACCTCACCTACCACGTGGACTTCACGTCGCTCGCCGCAGCCGCCGAGGGCTGGGAGAGCGCCGCGCCCGTCGCGCAGTCGGAAGCCCTCAGCGTGCTCGGGCTTGCCGAGGCGGTGCAGGCCGCCGGTGCTCGCGCGCACCAGGACGCCCAGCGCTACGCCGCCGAACGCCGCGCCGCGGAGACCCTCACCGACCCCGCCGGCCTCGGCCGCATCCGCGTCCTCGCCCTCGCCTTCGGCGCC
>CAYTRA010000413.1:0-2483 GCA_964439675.1 uncultured Dehalococcoidaceae bacterium | reverse complement strand
GCGCCGCGAACGGCGTCTCTGACATCGGTGTGCCGGCCATGAACATGAAGTTCGGTGACAGCCCCATCGCCACCAGGGCTACCCACGAGGCGGTCGCCGAGCGGGTGACCACGTACACGAAGCGGTGCAGGTAGTAGAACGCCGCGACGAGGGAGGCGACGGACACGGCGATACCGGCGGCGCCGGAGTGGTAGGCCCAGTCGATCCAGATCAGCGGCAGCATGGCCGCGGGGTGCAACGGCAGCCACGTGTTGCCGAACTGCGTGAACCCCGGCTGCTTGTTGTCGATGATCGACCGCGCGATGGTCAGGCGCGCCCGGCCGTCCGCCCACACCCAGTCCAGGTCCGCCTGCAGCACGATCGCCAGGTTCACAGCCGCCGCCAGCACGCTCACCGTCAGCACCAGCCGCGTGTGACGCTTCGAGGGCAGCGCGAGCGGCAGGTCCCACGCCCGCCGAGGCCAGTCCGTCACCCATCGGCGTCCCAGCGCCTGCGTGACGCGCTCCAACCCCGTTGCGCGTCGACCTCGATAGGTGCGGATGCGCGGGGTGGCGCTCATGACGTGCGCGGACCCTGTGGCGCGCGCCCCGCGCCGTGGTGGCGCCGAATCTGCCAGAGCACCCGGGGCTGCTCGATGAAGTACCCGGGGGTGAGCCGGATGGTGGAACCGTCCACGTGCCTCCACTCGACCAGGAGTTCGCGCACGTCGAACCCCTGGCGCATGGCCACCACCAGGAACTCCACGTCGAAGTTCCAGCGCTCCACGAAGAGGTGGGGGACCACCGCCTCCATCGCCTCGCGGCGCATCACCTTGAACGGGCACTGCGTGTCCACGAACGGCAGCCCCACGATCGAGCGCTGGAGGAAGCGAAACGCCCGGCTCCCGAGGCGACGTACCAGCGGCTGCCCCTCGCGCTCGCGGCGCCGCCCCGTCACCACGTCCGCCCCCGCCTCGATGAGCGCGAGCGCATCCGCGAGGTGCTCCGGGCCGACGGAGAGGTCGGCGTCGAAGAGGGCGATCACGTCACCGGTGGCGGCCTGCATGCCGGTGCGCAGCGAGGCTGACTTGCCTCGATTCACCTCGTGCTGCACCAGGCGTACCTCGGGTGCGGGGTGCTGCCCGGCCTCCCGCACGATGGCGGCGGTGCGGTCGCTGCTGCCATCGTCCACCACGATCACCTCGGTGATGCCGAGGCCGGGCGAGGCGGCGACCAGCCGGTCAAGCGTCCGACCGATGCGGTGCTCCTCGTCCTTCGCCGGGATCACCACCGAGATCGAAGGATTCGAGACCGTCACGAGGCGTCCTCGGCGAGGGAGGGGCGGGCATGCGGGCGGAAGACCACGAAGTGGTAGCCCAGGTAGTTCCAGACCACCAGCAGCCCCATCGCCAGCACCTTGCTCGCGTTCAGCAGCAACGCCGTGTCCGCGTCCAGTAGCGCGCGGATCCAGAGCAGGTTGCCGTTATAGAAGACCAGCCCGACGAGCGTGAACAGGACATAAGTGATCGCGGAGCGCCTCGTCATGCGCATGCCAAAGGAGAAGCGGGCGTTCAGGGCGTAGTTCACCACCATCGCGCACCCGAACGCGGCGGTGTTCGCCGCCAGCACCTGCGCGGTCGCCCCGGCATCGAGGCCGAGCAGCAGGGCGTTGAAGACGGCGAAGTCCACCGCGCTGGAGGTCGCCCCCACGTACGCCACCCGCGCGAAGCGGTGCAGCGCCAGCCGGCGCACGAGGGCGCCCAGGGCAGCGAGCCGCCCTCGGCCTGTTGGTGGTGCGTCGATGTCCGATACGCGCGTGCTCACGCTTGACCGCCCCGCGCACGCGTCATCCGCCGACCCTCAGCCGTCGACGGCGTGCGGCTGCCTTCATTGTGGTCGTGCCCGATAGGCAACGTGAAGTCGCGTCCGAGTGAACATCCGGTAAACGAGGGGCCTCGACGTCCTGTTGGCGGACCTACCGGTCGTCCTTGCGCTGCTCCCGCAGGAACCGCTCCAGGTCGTCCAGCAACTCCGGCGTGGGTGGCAGTTCGCGGTCCTCGGCCGCGGCGCCGGGCGGCAGGGCGGGCTGGTTGGAGTCGTACTGTTCCTCCAGCTGGCGCACGTACGCCTTCGCCTCGTCGGACTCGTCCAGCACCTGCTGTACCTGCTCGTCGAACTGCCCGGCGTCCTCGCGCAGGCCTTCGAGGGACGTGCGCGTGCCGAAGCCGTGGTCCACCAGTTTCAGCAACTGGATCGCGATGTTCGGGTTCGGCCCCACCGTGAGGTAGTGCGGCGACATCCCCCACAGGCTTGCGTTCTGCCATCCCAGGCTGCGCAGGTGCACGTTGAGCACGCCCACGATCCCGGTCTGCCCCTGGTACCTCGAGGCGGGCGCCTTCAGGCCGAAGCGCTCCTCGAACTCCGGGTGCGACGCGGAGAGCATCACCGGCAGCTTGCGGGTGTGCGGCACCGCCGAGGGCTGGGCGCCGAGGGTCACGCTCATCG
>CAYTRA010000412.1:0-2488 GCA_964439675.1 uncultured Dehalococcoidaceae bacterium | reverse complement strand
GGCGCCATGTTCTCGATCACGCTCTGCTTGGCCTCGACGAGCCAGGCGACGACGACCACCGCACCCACCGCGCCGCACGGCAGGACCCACGACTGGATGACCGGCGCTACATCGATGTCGATGGCCTGGAACACGCCCAGGGTCATGCCGCTGAGCACCCCACCGCCGAGCGCGATCAGCGTGTAGTAGATGAACCACTCGCCGGTGAACCGCACGAAGTCCATGCGCGGGGCATCGGAGCGCCATGCGCCACCGAGGTACGCGACGCCCGCGACCAGCCACAGCACGATCGGGAGGTGGAGGGCTGCCAGTGCCTCCGTGTCGCCGCCTCGGTCGAAGGGGTAGGCGTTGACCAGCACCGCCGAGGCGAGCACGGGCAGCGCCAGCCACGCGATCACCGTCGACGGCAGGCTCCGCTTCCACGCGAGGAATCCGATGAGGAACGGTGCTGCCAGCAGCGCGGCGTTCCGGAAGTAGAACGATTCCGCCTCCGGCGTCGCGCCGCCCGAGGCGCCCTGCGCGAACGGGTCGAGGCCGAACGCCGCGGGGATCTTGAACACGAGCGCCGCGGCGACGGCGAACCCGAGCATCACGGCGAGCCCGGCGTACCCGACGGCCGAGCGCTCTCGGACGGTGTCGCCGGCCAGGACCAGTTGCTTCCACAGGCGCGCGGACCGCTCCCGCGCGAACTCGCGCGACAGTTCGTTCACGCCGCCCATGCGCTTGATGGCGACCAGGAACGACTCGTCGCCGCTCAGGCCCGCATCCCCCAGATCCGACATCTGGCTGCGCAGATGGTCTTCGAGTTCGTCCACGTCGACGTCATGCAGCGTCGCGCGCCGTACTAGGTAGGAGCGCCACTCCGCGATCTGCGCCTCGATGCTGGGATCCATCGCCGCCATGGGTGTCAGCCTTCCGCCCCGTGAGGGGCCGGGTTCACCGCTTGAAACGTGCGCCAGGCATTCCGCAGCGCGTCCGTGACCACCTCCCACTGGCGACGTTGCTCGGCCAGCGCCTCGCGGCCGCGCTCAGTGATGCGGTAGTAACGCCGGCGCCTCCCGCCCTGCGAGGAGTCCCACCGCGCCTCCACGTGGCCCAGGCGGTCCAGGCGGTGGAGCAGGGGATAGAGCATCCCCTCCGTCCACTCCAACTCGCCGCCGGACAGCGCGCTGATGCGCTTCAGGATGGCGTAGCCGTAGCTCTCGCCCTCGTCCAGGATGGCGAGCACCAGCGGCATGGCCGAGGCGGCGACAAGGTCCTTCCCGATGCGGGCGTCAGAGGTCGCTTGCATAGTGCCATTATACATAGCACTGCAAGGTATGTCTCGCGGCTACCTCAACTGAGGGCGCCCGCGTCGCGCAGCCCGCTCACCCGCTCCGGCGAGTAGCCGAGGATGCTCGTGAGCACCTCGTCAGTGTGCTCGCCGAGGCACGGTGCGGCCGTCAGTCGAGGTGGCGTGCGGCTGAAGCGCGTGACCGGCCCGTCGTACGGCGTCGGCCCCATCTCCGTGTGCTCCAACGTGACGAAGAACCCTCGATGGGCGAGTTGCGGATCCCGGTACAGGTCGCTGGGCCGCTGCACCACGGCCGCCGGGACGCCCGCCTGCTTGAGGCGCTCCACGAGGGCGAACGCGTCCTGGTCGCCACACCACGCTCCGAGGGCGGCGTCGATCTCCTCGTCGCACTCGAGGCGTGCGCGGAGGTCCTCGAAGGCGGGGTCGGCGAAGGCGCCGAGGGGGGCGAGCGAGCAGAGGGCGCGCCACTGCGCGGGCGTCTCGCAGGCGATCGCCACGTACCGCTCGTGGCCGGCCGCCGCGTACACCCCGTGCGGGGAGGCACGGTCGGAGCGATGGCCCTGCGGCCCCCACGTCCGCCCGTTCACCGTGTAGTCCAGCACCACCGGCTCGATGAAGTGGATACCCGCCTCCACCTGTGCGAGGTCGATGTGCTGGCCCTCGCCGGTGCGCTCGCGGTGGAGCAGCGCGGCCGCGAGCGCGGCCGTGCCGTACCGGGGCGCGATGAAGTCCGTGTAGGCGCCCCACGGAGTGGAGGGCGCTCGGTCGGGCCAGCCGGTCACGCCGTAGATGCCGGCCAGGGCCGCGCCCTGCCCGCCGTATCCGCCGTACGTGCGCTGCGGGCCGGTCTGGCCTCGGAGGCAGGTGCTGATCATGAGCAGGTCCGGCTGATCTGCGGACAGCGTTTCGTAGCCCAGGCCCATGCGCTCCATGGTGCCGGCCGTGAAACTCTCCACCACCACGTCGCTCCAGCGGACCAGGTCGCGCGCGACCTCCAGCCCCTCCGGCGTGCGGAGGTTCAGTTCGAGTCCCAACTTCGAGGTGTTGAAGTTCGCCATGAACTGAGCGCGGTTCAGGCCGGGCACGTTGTCCTTGAACGGCGGCAGCGTCCGCAGCAGGTCCGGCCGCGAGGACGACTCGATGTGCACCACGGTCGCTCCGTGGTCGGCGAGCGCCTTGGCGAGCATTGGCCCC
>CAYTRA010000411.1:0-2506 GCA_964439675.1 uncultured Dehalococcoidaceae bacterium | reverse complement strand
CTCGCAAGGAGCGTCTTGCCGGCGCCGGGCGGGCCCTGCATCAGCAGGTTATGTCCACCCGCCGCAGCCACCTCGAGGGCGCGTTTCACGTGCTCCTGGCCGTGCACCGTCGACAGGTCATGCGGCTCGAGGCCGCTCATGGCCTCGGACGGCGGGAGCGGCGCGGGCCACGACTCCGGCGGCTCGGCGAGCTGCGTCAGCGTCTCGAGCCCCAGCACCCGTACCCCGCCCACGAGGCCGGCCTCCGCCGTGTCCTCGTGCGGCACGACCGCCGTGCCGATGCCCTCCTCGGCGCACATCGCGGCGAACGGCAGCACCCCGGCGACGTGCCGGAGGCGTCCGTCGAGGGACAGTTCGCCGATGAGCGCCGTGTCCTGGAAGCGGTCCTGGACCTGGCCCGACGCCACGAGGACGGCGACGGCGATGGGCAGGTCGTAGACCGGCCCCTCCTTGCGCACGTCCGCAGGCGCGAGGTTGACCGTGATCCGACGCAGGGGGAACTCGAAGCCGGCGTTCTTGATCGCGGCGCGGACGCGCTCGCGCGCCTCCTGCACAGCCGTGTCGGGCAAACCGACCACATTGAAGGCCGGCAGGCCGCTGCCGATGTCGACCTCGACATCCACCGGGATGCCCTCAATGCCCCGGAGGGCGACGCTGCGGACCTTGGCGAGGCTCACCGACGGCCTTTCGTGCGGCCGCATGCTACCTGAAGGTGCGCGTACCTCGACGGGGTGGGTGGCAGCTGGTGCAACCCGTCCGTCCTATGGCGTGATCACCACCACCGGCGTATTTGCGGGGACACCGTTCGGGAGCGCGCTGTTGAACGCCGCGTTCACGAACGATGGGGCGCCGGCGATGTAGCCGTACAGCGCCCCACCGGTCGCCACATAGAACGAGACCGCGTTGGGCGCCGCGAGCGCCAGGTCGGACGCGCTGCCACCGGAGAACACGACGAGCGAGATCCCACTCGACACCGTTCCCAGGAACTGTGGGGCCTCCTTGAGTCGCACGATCTCGACGTCCCGCAATCCCCGAGCCTCCGCCGAGTCCGCGATGTTGTAGCCGCCCGTGATCACCACGTCGCCGCCATCAACAGCCGTGACACGGAAGATGCCGCGTGTTCCCGCAGGAGAGGCTGCCGCCGTGAACCGCCCGGTGGCGGCGTCGAACGAAGCGGTGAACGGGCCATCGCCCCAACGCGAGAACAGCACGAGCGCCATGTCCCCCTGAAGCCGGGTTAGGCCATCCCACTGGATCAGCCCGCTGTGGGGCGGATCCTCCACCTGCCGGAACTCGCCGGTGGTGATGTCGAAGAGATACGCCATGGGGTGCGCGGTGAAGCTGTTCGCTACCGAGGTGGACCGGATGAAGGACCCAATCAGGAGTACATCTCCGGAGGGCAGCAGGCGCACGCCGCTTTCGAAACGGTGCTGGGCGAACGGCCCGTCCAGACGCCGGCAGGTTCCTGTGGTCGTATCAAGCAGCTGCTCGGTGCCGCCCCTCGTGGCGATGAGGACCGTGGTGATCCCAATCGGCACGACCACCCCTCCGCCAAGGGCGCATCCATCACCCGTCGGTCGGAAGCCGAACGTCGGATCCCAGAGTTCGTAACCGTCGTTGAGGCCGGATCCAGACAGGAGGACGGATCCGTCCATCAACGGAGTCGCTACATGCCCCATCCACGCGGTTCGGGTGACGTCGCCGGGACGGAACGTCTCCGTCAGAGGGTCATATATCTCGGCTCGGTGGACGACGCTGTCACCGTCGGCGCCGCCAGTGATCAGGACAGTGCCATCGTTCAACAGTGTCGCGGCGTGACTGTTGCGGGGGTAGAGCATGTCCCCGACCAAGCGAGATTGGCCGGTCCTGGGGTCATATACCTCCGCCGGTGGATGCGGTTCTGTATCCCCGTAGACCCGGTCAAGCCCACCAGTGATCAGGATGGTTCCGTCGCGCAGAGCAGTGGCCTGATGGGCTTGCCTTGCCAGGACCAGCGATCCCCCGCTCCGGTACTCGACTTTCCCTGGCCCGGCTGCGCCAACCTCCGAGGGCTGCCCGAACAGGACCGCCGCCAGGACTGCCAGGCATGCCGACACACGCAGGAGCAAGCCCGGCAACGCCGGACGCGAGCACTGCCTCAGAACCACGGTGACTCCAACCAACGAACTACCGCCGACGCGCCGAGTATACGCAAAGCCAGTGGGCGGCCCTTCGAATGGAGGCAAATCGTCAGGTGATAGTTGTATATGCAACTACTATCCTCTATGCTGGTGGCACACTCGAAGTCGAAGAAAGGCGTCGATCATGCAGTTCGGGATCTTCTCCGTCGGAGACGTCACCCCAGACCCCACCACCGGCCGCACGCCCACGGAGGCGGAGCGCATTCAGGCCATGGTCGCCATTGCCCTGAAGGCGGAAGAGGTGGGTCTGGACGTCTTCGCCACCGGCGAGCACCACAACCCGCCCTTCGTGCCGTCCTCCCCCACGACCATGCTGGGCTATATCG
>CAYTRA010000410.1:0-2511 GCA_964439675.1 uncultured Dehalococcoidaceae bacterium | reverse complement strand
CGGCCAGGGCGTCACGGCCATCGGCTGGCACGCTGACACCGACGGCGGCGCGTACTGCGTGCTGGTGGGCCTCCCGCCGCAGCCCGGACGCCTGACGGGCGGCCCCCAGTTCGAGGCGCGCTCGGCCGTGCTCGCGGCACTGCACGAGCGCGACACGCGCTGCCCCCAGCCGATCGCGACGGACCGGTCCGACGTCGTCCCGGAGTCCCTCGCACGGTGGCGCTGGATGGTGACGTCCTGGGTCGAAGGCGAACCGACCAGCACCCCGCTCTCGGACGCCCTCGCGCGCGAGGCCGGCGAGGTCACGGCAGCCCTCCACGCCGTGCCGTCCGAGGGCTACGGCCTGCTGGTGGACACGGCCGACGAGATCCGGGGCAGCGAGGAGCAGCCCGGCGCAGCCTTCACCTCGCGCTGGGGCCCGGACCTGTGGCCGTACGACGGACGGCCGCTCACGACACATCCCATCGTGCGGGCGGCGCCACGCCTCGCGCTGGCTGCGGGGGCGCTGCGCGAGCAGTTGCTCGGCTACGCCCAGCGCTCCGAGCGCGCGGTCTGCCACACCGACCTCAACGCCTCGCACTTCCTCGTGCGGGACGGGCGGCTGGAGGGCGTCATCGACTTCGGCGACGCCGCCATAGTGCCGCCCGCCGTCGACATCGCCTCCTTTGCGTACTTCGAAGGCTGGGAGAAGACGGAGCGGTTCCTGGAGGGCTACACGTCCAACCGCGTCCTGCGTGACATCCGCCGTGCCGAGGCGTACCAACTCGGCGTCGTGCTCGGCCTGCAGAAGGTCCACAAGCACACGGAACTGAAGCCGGACGCCGAGCGCCTTCGCCGCGCCATCGCCTTCCTGGAAGAGACGCTGCCACTGGCAGCGCGTAGGACGGACGCCTGATGACCAACATGATGGAGTTGACCCGCGAGGCGCTCCTCGACCACCTCGCAGACCGCATCCTGGCCACCGAGCGCCCTCATCCGCTCCGAGTCGCCATCGATGGCCCGTCCGCCTCGGGCAAGACCAGCCTCGGCGACGAACTCGCCGAGACGATCCGCGCGCGAGGTCGCTCCGCGCACCGCGCTTCGCTGGACGACTTCAAGCGACCGTGGTCAGAGCGCCACCTGTACGACCGTGAGTCCGGCGAGGGCTACTACCGCAACGCCTACGACTACGACCGCATCCGAGACGAGTTGCTCGCACCCCTCGGCCCGGCCGGGAACCGCCGCTACCGCTTCGCGTACATCGACCCCGGCACCCAGCGACCGCGCGAAGACGCCGTCGCAGTGGCGGAACCGGATGCGGTGTTGCTGGCGGACGGCGTCTTCATGTTCCGCCCGCAGATCGATGGCTACTGGGACTTCCGCATCTTCCTCGAACTCGACTTCGACCTCGTCCTCCAGCGTGGCACGGAGCGCGACCAGGGATGGGCTGGCGGACCGGAGGCCGCCGCCGCGCTGTTCCGCACCCGCTACATCCCCTCCGAGGAGATCTACTTCGCCGAGGTAGACCCGCGCTCGCGGGCGGACGTCATCGTCGAGCAGCGGGACTTCCAACGCCCTCGGCTCCTGCGCCGCTGAGCCCGCTCGTACACTGCGCGCCATGCCACACGTCGACCTGCCCACGGGCATCCGCATCCGCTACGACGAGCGCGGCTCGAAGGACGCGCGCCCCCTCGTGCTCGCCCATGGGTTCACCGTGAGCCTGGAGATGTGGTTCCCGCAGATGCACCTGCTCTCGCAGGACTACCGGCTCATCACCTGGGACGCCCGCGGCCACGGCGGCTCCTCCGCACCCTACGAGGTCTCCTCCTACACCATGCCCGCCCTCGCCCAGGACCTCCGAGGGCTCCTCGAAGCGCTGGACGCCGTGGACGGCGCAGTAGTCGGCGGCATGTCCTTCGGCGGCATGATCGCGACCCAGTACGGCGTCGACCACTCCGCGGACGTGCACGCGCTCATCCTCAGCGACACCACCACTCGAGGCGACGCCGTCCCGCCGCAATCAACCGAGATGCCCGAATGGGCCGGCGACCCCGGCCTGGAGGGCGGCCGCTTCGCGATGCAGACCCGCCCCGACCTCACCGAGGCGCTAGCCGCCCTCGATGTCCCCACGCTCGTCATCGTCGGCACCCACGACGGCATGATCCTCCCCGGCCTCCACCGCCTGGACGCGCTCCCCCGCCGCCGCCTGGTCCGCCTCCAGGGCTGCGCCCACGGCACCAGCAGCCAGCGCCCCCGCGAGTGGGCCACCCAGGTCCTCCGCTTCCTCGACGACGTAGACGCCGCCCACCCCCTCGGCGAAGACGAGACGCTCTGACACCCCTCCGCCCCTCTCCCCCCTCTGACGCTCTCTCCCTCTGATCTGACCCCCTCCCCCCTTGAGGGGGAGGGTTGGGGTGGGGGGTGCTCCCTCGATGGACAGAAGCGAACAACAGCCCCCGAAGCCCGCCAACCTCTGCCTCCCTCCCACTTCGCGGGGGAGGGTTGGGGCCGGGGCAGAGTTCCCGACGGACA
>CAYTRA010000409.1:0-2523 GCA_964439675.1 uncultured Dehalococcoidaceae bacterium | reverse complement strand
ATCCCATCGGTGCTCGTATGGGTACTCTTTCGGCCACTTCACGGTCTCAGCGGGGGAGACTCACATGCGCACGTCCACCAACACCCTCATCCGGCCCGTCCGGCGCTCACTGCTCGCGGGCGCACTCGTCGTGCTCGCGCTCGCCGCGTCCTGGGCGGCCGCACCCGTCGAGGCGCAGAGCGCGCCATTCACGGCGTACGGCGTCGGCCTGGAGGCTGGCGACGTGGTGGAGGCGCGCATCGGCAGCAAGGTCTGCGGCTCTGCGGAAGCGGATGCCTCCGGCAACTGGCTGCTCTACATCACCTCGACCGACCCGTGCAGCCCGACCGAGGGCGCGAAGGTCACCTTCCGCCTGAACGGCAAGGCGACGGACGCCAGCGCGACCTACACGCCGGGCGGTGCGCCCTCGGACGTGGCGAAGGGCATCACGCTGAGCGTGTCGCAGATCGCCTCGGCGGGCACGTTCTCCACCACCATCAGCGCCGGGATCAACCTCGTGGTGTTCTCTGGCGGGCCGGTGGAGAGCGCGGTGGACGCGGCGCCGAACGCGACGGCGTTCTTCGTCTCCGTGGACGGCGCGCTGGTGCCCTACGTGGTGGGCGCGCCCTCGTTCGTGAACGCCTCGTTCTTCGCGACGTTCGAGGACGGCGAGTTGCCGGCAGACACGTTCATGATCGTGGTCGCGGAGTAGCGCTCACACCCCGCACACGTCCCGGGCGAATCGCGCGAGGACGGCCGCCGAGCGGTCCGGCACGATCGCGTTCGGCGAGTGGTCCACCCCGTGGAAGACGTGCAGGTGCCGCACCTCGCGAGGCAGGAGCAGGTAGCCCTCGGCCGACGAACCGGGCGGCACGGTGTGGTCCTCGTCGCCGAAGAGGACGAGCGTGGGCACCGCCATGGCCTGGAGGACGGGCTGAAGGTTCTCAGGGAGTGACTGGGCGCCTCGCATCCGCGCCTGCGGCACCCGCTGCCAGTCCTCCCAGAGGGCTTCCCGCACGTCCGGCTTCAGGCCGACGTGCTCGCGGTCCCAGTACTCGCGGTTGATGTTGCCGGGGTAGCCCTCGATGTTCGCGAGCCAGCGGGCGCGCTGCTCCTCCGTCATTTCGCCTCGAGGCGCGAGCGAGCCGCCGGCCATGAGCACCAGCCCGGCGAGGCGGTCGGCGTGGTCACGCGCGTAGTGCGTCACCGTCCGCGCCCCCAGCGAATGCCCCACGAGCACGAACCGGCCGAGTCCGAGCGCATCCACCGCCGACGCCAGGTCGCGGGCGAAGTTCGCGGGCGCATAGTCCTCGTCCACCTCGGAACGGTCGGACCCGGCCGCCCCCCGCATGGAGATCGCGACGCTCCGGAACCCGCGCGCCGCGAGTTCGTCCTGCATCGTGTCCCAGATGCGATGCGAGGACCGGTACCCGTGCACCAGTACGAACGGCGTCTCCCGTGCCTCGCCCGCTGCCGCGCGCTCCTCGTACTCCAGGTTCGCGGCACCAGCCTGCACCATCGCCATCGCTGCCCCCTCGTTACGTGTGCCCTCGACGCGCGGGATGGTACCGCGGCGTGTGACCCGGAGCGCGACACCCCTCGACCGGGCGGGCGGCTCCCGGGAGGCTGCGGTAGAGTGCGAACGCTCCGGTGGCATTCGGAGCGGGGGTAGTTCGGGGAGGCCGGCCCATGTCTCTGCAGGTCGTCCAGCCGCGCATTCGCGGCTTCATCTCGCTCACGGCGCACCCGGACGGGTGCGCTGCCAACGTGCGCGAGCAGATCGAGGTCATCGAGCGGGCGCACCTCGAGGGGACGCTCGGCACGGTGCTGGTGATCGGGTCGACCACGGGGTATGGGCTCGCGAGCGCCCTCGTCGGGTGCTTCGGGTACGGGGCGAAGACGCTGGGCGTTGGGTTCGAGAAGGCGCCGGAGGGCGACAAGACGGGCACCGCCGGCTGGTACAACGCCGCCGAGGCGTCCCGGCTGGCCTCCGAGCGTGGCCTGACCTACCGCACCATCAACGGCGATGCCTTCGCGGAGGAGACGAAGCGCGAGGTGGTGGACGCCCTGCGCGCGATGGGGCCGGCGGACCTGGTGGTCTACTCGCTGGCCGCGCCCCGGCGGCGAGGGCCGGACGGGACGATCTGGAACTCCACGCTCAAGCCCATCGGCCAGCCCTACCACGGCAAGGCCTTCGACCTGCGCTCCGAGACGGTTACCGAGGCCTCCATTGAGGCCGCCACGCCCGAGGAGATCGAGGGCACGATCAAGGTCATGGGCGGCGAGGACTGGCTGGACTGGATGAGGCTGCTGTCCTCGGAAGGGCTGCTGGCAGAGGGTGCGCGCGCGGTAGCGTACTCCTACATCGGCCCGGAGGTCTCGGCGCCGATCTACCGGCGCGGCACCATCGGCAAGGCGAAGGAGCACCTGGAGCAAAGCGCCGCCGAGGTGGACGCGCTGATGCGGAAGCACGGCGGCGCCGGCTGGGTAAGCGTGAACAAGAGCGTGGTCACGCAGGCTTCGAGCGCCATCCCGGCGGTGCCG
>CAYTRA010000408.1:0-2524 GCA_964439675.1 uncultured Dehalococcoidaceae bacterium | reverse complement strand
GCCGGTGATCGAGGTCAAGCCTCGACGCGTGGGTGGCGCGACGTACCAGGTGCCGATCGACATCCGTGGCGAGCGCCGGCAGACGCTGGCGCTGCGGTGGCTGCGGGAGGCGGCTCGCCGCCGGTCCGGCCACTCGATGACGGAGAAGCTTGCCGCTGAACTGCTCGACGCTGCCAACAACCAGGGCAACGCCGTGCGCCGTAAGGAAGAGACGCACCGGATGGCGGAGGCCAACCGTGCGTTCGTGCACTACCGCTGGTAATCCCGGCCCGCGAGACGGGCTGACCGCCCCCTCCGCAGGGGGCGCTTCAGTCCCCTGGCAACCGGCCCAGCAGTAGGAGTTTCGAGGAATTCACATGCCGCGGACTGTTCGCGTTGAAGACATGCGCAACATCGGCATCATTGCGCACATCGATGCCGGTAAGACGACCACGTCCGAGCGCATCCTGTTCTACACCGGCCGCACCCACAAGGTGGGCGAGACCCACGAGGGCACGGCGGTCATGGACTGGATGGAGCAGGAGCGTGAGCGCGGCATCACGATCACTTCCGCGGCCACGACCGCGAAGTGGAAAGACACCACGATCAACCTGATCGACACCCCCGGCCACGTCGACTTCACGGTCGAGGTGGAGCGGTCGCTGCGCGTCCTGGACGGCGGCGTGGTGGTGTTCGACGGTGTGGCCGGTGTCGAGCCGCAGTCCGAGACGGTGTGGCGCCAGGCGGACAAGTACCGCGTGCCGCGCCTGTGCTTCGTCAACAAGATGGACCGCATGGGCGCGAACTTCGACCGCTGCGTCCAGATGATCCGTGACCGCCTGGGCGCGGTGCCGGCCCCGATCCAGATCCCGATCGGCGCGGAGGAAGCCTTCGGCGGCGTGATCGACATCATCCGCATGAAGGCCATCACCTTCGCCGGTGAGCACGGCCGCGACACGACCGAGGGCGAGATCCCGCCCCACCTGGCTGACGCCGCCGCCGCCGCGCGCGAGGTGCTGGTGGAGGCCGTGGCGGAGAACGACGACGAGGCCATGGAGGTCTACCTGGAGGGCGAGACGCTCTCCGAGGAACTCCTGGTCCGCGCCATCCGACGCGCGACGATCGCCAACAAGATCGCTCCTGTCCTCTGTGGCTCCGCCCTGAAGGACAAGGGTGTGCAGCCGCTGCTGGACGCGGTGGTGGCGTTCCTGCCCTCGCCGGCGGACGTGCCGCCGGTGACCGCGCACGCGGTGGACGACGAAGAGACGGTCATCGAGCGGCACCCGGACGACAACGAGCCGCTGACGGCGATTGCCTTCAAGGTGGTGGCGGATCCGTTCGTGGGCCGGCTGGTGTTCTTCCGCGTCTACTCCGGCGTGGTGCGCTCCGGTGACCAGGTGCTGAACAGCAGCCGCGGCAAGCGCGAGCGCTTCGGCCGCATCGTGAAGATGCACTCGGTCAGCCGCGAGGAAGTGGAAGAGGTCTACGCGGGCGACATTGCCGCGGCGATCGGCTTCAAGGACACGTTCACGGGCGACACGCTCTGCGACCGGGAGAACCCGGTTGTGCTGGAGTCGATCACGTTCCCGGAGCCGGTCATCTCCATCGCGGTCGAGCCGAAGACGCGCGAAGACCAGGCCAAGATGGGCGAGGCGCTCCAGAAGCTGGGCGAGGAAGACCCGACGTTCCGCGTGCGGAACGACGAGGAGACCGGCCAGACGGTGATCTGGGGGATGGGCGAGCTGCACCTCGAGGTCATCGTGGACCGCATGAAGCGCGAGTACAAAGTCGAGGCGAACACCGGCAAGCCGCAGGTGTCGTACCGCGAGACGGTCACGCGCCCGGCGAAGGCGGAAGGCCGCTTCGTCCGCCAGACCGGCGGTCGCGGTCAGTACGGCCACTGTGTCCTGGAGATCTCGCCGCGTCAGCCGGGCGAAGGCTTCCTCTTCGAGGACAAGACGGTGGGTGGCTCCATCCCGCGCGAGTACATCGGTGCGGTGCGCCGTGGTGTAGAGGGCGCGCTGACCTCCGGTGTGCGCGCGGGCTACCCGGTGGTGGACGTGGCCGTGGCGGTGGTCGACGGCTCGTACCACGACGTCGACTCCAGCGAGATGGCGTTCGAGACGGCAGGTTCCATCGGCATGCGCGAGGCGTTCGCCGCCGCGGGCGCGGTGCTGCTGGAGCCGATCATGAAGGTTGAGATCACCACGCCGGAGGAATACTTCGGCGACGTGCTGGGCGACGTGAGCGGCCGGCGCGGGATGGTGCAGGGTTCTGAGACGGTGGCCAACGCGCAGGTGATCCGCGCCTTTGTGCCGCTGTCCGAAATGTTCGGATACACGACGGACCTGCGGTCCATGACCCAGGGCCGGGCGACCTCCAGCATGGAGTTCGACCACTACGAGCAGGTCCCGTCGAACATCGCGGAAGAGATCAGCAAGCGGAAGGCGTCCTAGCCGGACGTTCCTCGCGCAGGAGTAGGGCAGACACGATGGCAAAGGGCGTATTCGAGCGGACGAAGCCGCACCTGAACGTGGGCACGATC
>CAYTRA010000407.1:0-2524 GCA_964439675.1 uncultured Dehalococcoidaceae bacterium | reverse complement strand
AGGACGGCGTGCAGCTGGAGATCTCGGACGAGGACGCGGAGAAGATCCGCACCGTCCAGGACGCCATCGACTACCTGCGCGACCAGGGCATCGAGGACTAAGGCGGCCATCGAGGCCCACCGGGCCAAGGTCGTCGAATCTCGCGGCGCAGGGTCTCCCTGTCAGCGGGCTAACACGCCCCGGCAGTCCGTTGGACTGGCCGGGGCGTATCATTCAACAACATGAACTTCTTCGGCGTCGGACCTGCCGAAGCGGGCGTCATCTTCGTGATCGCCCTCATCGTCATCGGTCCCCAGCGATTCCCTGAGATCATGCGCCAGGCCGGCCGGTGGTACCGGGTGGCCCGTGCGTATTCGAACGAGGTCATGAAGGACGTCCGCGCCGCCGTCGACGAGATCGAGCAGGAAGTGCGGGCTGACACGGAGGACCTCCGTTCCGTCCGTGAACTGACCGACATCAAGGCCGACCTGAAGGAAGCGCGCGAGTCCGCCGAGGACATCCGTCGCGACACGCAGGCCGCCGCGTCCGAGGACAAGCCTGCCACCACCGAGGCGACCAAGCCCGCATCTCAGGCGGCCTCGAGCGCCTCGAAGTCCTCCACGGGGACCGGGACGAACACGGGGACGTCGGTGACGCGGCCGTCCACGCTGAAGGCGGCGCGGGAGCAGGCCTCGAGCAAGCCGGCCGACCCGCCGGCCTCCCACTACGAGGGGCGCGACCCCTCGACGTACGACCCGTTCAAGGCCAAGGAAGCACGAGAGCGCGAACGCGCGGCCGCGCGTGATGACGCCGAAGCCAGCAACGGTACGCCGTGACCACCGAGACGCCTCCACCCCCCGTCGAGGAGCCAGAAGCGCAGCCACCGGAGTCCGGCGGCGAGATGACGCTGATCGAGCACCTGCTCGAACTGCGGATGCGCGTGACGTGGATGGCGGTCGCCGTGGTGGTGGGGATGTCGATCTTCTTCGTCCCGCCGCTGGGCTTCGGGGTGATCGAGTGGCTGCTGAGCCCGGCACGCCAGCACATCCCGGACTTCCGCCCCCAGTTCATCGAACCGCTGGAGAACATCTCTGTGTACTTCCGGGTGGCCCTGCTGGGCGGGCTCACCCTGGCGATGCCTGTGATCGTCTACCACGTGATGCGGTTCGTGACGCCGGCACTGACGCGGGACGAGAAGAAGTGGGTGTTCCCCATCACGTTCGGGGCCTCCTTCGCCTTCGTGGTGGGGCTCGCGTTCGGGTTCTACGTCGTCCTGCCGTTCACCCTGGGCTTCCTGCTGACCTTCGGTGACTCCTTCGCGGAGGCGGACTGGCGGATCGGCAACTACATCGACTTCGTGGTCCGCATCCTGCTGGTGATGGGCCTGGTCTTCGAGACGCCGCTGCTGGTGATGGGGCTCGCGAGGTTTGGCGTGGTGACCTCGCGGAAACTCCTCGGCTGGTGGCGGTACGCCATCATCCTCGCGTTCATCGTCGCGGCGGTCGTCACGCCCACCATCGACCCGGTCACGCAGGCGTTCGTCGGCGGGCCCATCGTGGTCCTCTACTTCGTCGGTATCGGCCTCGCATGGCTGGTGCGTCGCTAGGCGGTCTCGGGGTGCGGTCGAGGCGAGCGCGACGAGGCCGGGACCGTTTTGTTCAACTGCTCAAGCCGATGCGCGGATGATTGCCCCGGAACCCTCTCGGTGTTACGCTCGACGTGATGCGTACCGTGGCGCCTACCCGCCCTGCGGCTCCCCACGCGCCACAGCCGGAGGCCGTGCGCGTGGCTGATCCGCACCTCACCGCTCCTGCTCCTCTGCGCCCGCTGTACGAGGTGCCGGCGGGCGCAGGCGCGCTCTACGAGGAGATCGCGGACTGCCCTCGATGTCCCCTCGCGCGGACGCGCTCGCGGACGGTGCCGGGCTCCGGGCCGCTGCCGAGCGACCTGGTGTTCGTGGGCGAGGGGCCGGGCCAGCGCGAGGACGAACTGGGACTGCCGTTTGTCGGCCGCTCCGGGCAGTTCCTGGATGAGTTGCTCGCCAGCATCGGGCGGTCTCGGCGGGACGTGTACGTGACCAACGTGGTGAAGTGCCGTCCGCCGAAGAACCGGAACCCCGAGCCGGCCGAGGTGGAAGCGTGCCGGCCGTTCCTCGAGGGCCAGCTCGCCGCGATCGCGCCGAAGCTCGTGCTGGCGCTCGGGTCCGTCGCCTCGCGGGCGCTGTTCGGCGACGGCGCCGGGATCACGAGGACGCGCGGCCGTTGGCACGAGTACGCCGGGATCCCGGCCATGCCGACGTTCCACCCGGCGTACCTCTTGCGGAGGCCGGAGGACAAGAAGTACACGTTCGAGGATCTGAAGAAGCTCCGCGAGCGGTACGACGAGGTCGGTGGAAAGCGCTGACGGTGGGCCGTGGGGAGCGAAGTTTCACGCAGGAAGCGTGTGGTCGAACGTCACGGAGGCCACGGAGGGCATTTTTGCGTGTCGAGGCTTCGGATGACGCTCAGAGCGTTCTGGAGCGCACGGAGGACGCCCCGCCCGTGGG
>CAYTRA010000406.1:0-2541 GCA_964439675.1 uncultured Dehalococcoidaceae bacterium | reverse complement strand
CCCTCCATCCACGCCGCGCCCGCGGCCTCCGCCGTGGCCGCACCGGCCCACCCCCTCGCCGCCCTGGTGAGCGCCGCCGCGCGCTGACCCGGAGGGCCGCCGGGGGCTCTTGCCAACGAAGATGGTATTGTTATTGTAAGAATCATCGATAATACCGCTTCCACGGCTTTCCTTCGACTCCACAGCCGCGGCTCGCCAGTCATGGCGGGCTCTCGCCCGGGCCTCACCTTCCGGTGGGCGCCCGTTTTCAAGCGCCACGACCGTGGCTCCCACAGCCCACAGAGATCAGGAGCAGTCGGATGTCTGAAGAGAGTAAGTCGCGCCGCGATTTCCTGAAGACCGCGGCGACCACGGCGGCGGGTCTGGCCTTCGGCGTCGCCCGGCCGGGCTCCGGCTTCGCCATGCCCGCTTCGAGCTACGCGAAGATCCTCGGCGCCAACGACCGGGTGCGGGTGGGGATCGTCGGCTACTCCGACCGCTTCCGCGGCGCGCACCTCCCCGTCTACGCCACGCTCGGGAAGGAGCAGAACTTCGAGTTCACGGCCGTCTCCGACATCTGGAGCCTGCGCCGCGAGCAGGCCGTCGCGGCGGTGGCGAAGACGACGGGGAGCAAGATCAGGGCGTACCGGAACAACGAGGAGATGTACGACGCGAAGGCGGTGGACGCGGTCGTGATCTCCACCGCCGACTTCCAGCACGCCTACCACGGCGTGGAGGCGATGCAGGCGGGGATGGACGCGTACATCGAGAAGCCGCTCGCGCACACCCTCGAGGACGCGAAGGCCATCCGCGAAGCGGTCCACAAGTCCGGCCGCATCGTGCAGATCGGCACGCAGCGCCGCAGCTCGCCGAAGTACATGATGGCGAACGAGTTCATCAAGTCGGGCAAGTTCGGCGACATCGTGATGGCGGAGATGACGTGGAACGTGAACCAGCCCGGCCGCTGGCGCCGTCCGGACGTGGTGCCGCTCCTGAAGGAGTCGGACACGGACTGGAAGCGCTACCTCATCAACCGCCCCTTCCAGCCGTTCGACGCGCGGCAGTACCTCGAGTTCCGCCTCTTCTGGCCCTTCTCCTCCGGGATCCCGGACCAGTGGCTCGTGCACCAGATCGACACCGTCCACTGGTTCACCGACCTCCCGCACCCGCGGAGCGTGGTGGCCAACGGGGGGATCTACGCCTGGCACGACGGCCGGAAGAACTGGGACACCATCACCATCGTCCTCGACTACGGCCCCCTGAACGACCCGAGCAAGGGCTTCCAGGTGACGTATTCGTCGCGGCAGACCAATGCGGCGGGCGGGGTGAAGGAGTACTACTACTCCAAGGGCGGGATGCTCAACCTCGACACCGGGAAGGTGACGCCCGAGGGCGGGCTCAACGCCCGGATGGCGAAGGAGATGGACATGGAGCCCTTCCTCCTCCCCGAGCAGACGCTCGCCTCGGGCGCGGGGAAGGTCTCGACGGACGCGAACACGGGCGGCGACCCGGAGACCACCGCCAACATCCGCAACTGGATGGAGAGCGTTCGCACCCGGAAGAAGCCGAACGCCGACATCGAGGCCGGCTACAACCACTCGCTGGCGCTCTGCATGACCATCGCGGCCATGCAGTCGGGCAAGAAGGCCACCTTCGACGATCGCACGCAGCAGATCGTCACCGGCTGAAGTGCTCCCGGCGGAGGGGCGCGCCGTGCGGGCGCCCCTCCGCTTCCCTCCTCCAACCGTGATTTTCCTGGAGTCCGAATGTCGTCGAATCCCTTTGTCGGGTCGCGTGCCGCCCTCGCCCTCCTGGCGGTGCTTCCCCTCGCCGCGTGCCAGTCGGCGAAGTCGTCCGAGGGGGCGGTGCCCGCCGATGCGCCGGCGCCGCGGGTCGAGGTGACGCCCAACGAGGCGCAGCAGCGCGTGGACGTGACCGTGGACGGTCAGCCGTTCACCTCCTACATCTGGCCGAACACCGTGAAGAAGCCGGTGCTCTACCCGCTGCGCACGGCGAGCGGGCTGGAGATCACCCGCGGCTGGCCCGAGGCCCGGCCGGGCGAGCGGGTGGACCACCCGCACCACGTCGGCCTCTGGTTCAACCACTCGGACGTCAACAACCTCGACTTCTGGAACAACTCGGACGCCATCCCGGCCTCGCAGGCCAACCGGATGGGGTCCATCGTCCAGAAGAGCATCGAGAAGGCCGAGGGCGGCGACGGCCAGGGCGAGCTGGTGACCACCAGCGACTGGGTGAGGCCGGACGGGAAGGTTCTGATCCACGAGACCACGCAGTTCGTCTTCCACGCCGCCCCGCACCTCCGCGGCATCGACCGCATCACCACGCTCACCGCGACGGACTCGACGGTGACCTTCGAGGACAACAAGGACGGGACGCTGGGGCTGCGCGTGCGCCGCGAGCTGGAGCAGCCCTCCGAGGAGGGCGGCGAGTTCGTGGACGGCGAGGGCCGCGTGACCAAGGTGGCGAAGATGGACAACACCGGCGTGACCGGTCACTACCTCAACGCGGAGGGCGTGGGCGGCGACTCCGTGTGGAGCTCCC
>CAYTRA010000405.1:0-2558 GCA_964439675.1 uncultured Dehalococcoidaceae bacterium | reverse complement strand
GTCCAGCCAGTCCACGAACTTGACCGTCCGGACCTCCTGGCCCTCCACCTCACGGGCGCGGAGGGCGTCCCAGCCTTCGAACACCCAGACGATGTCGAAGCGGCCCTGCTCCATGCCGGCCAGGTAGTCGATGTTGCCCACCTCGACCATGTCGACCGCGTCCGGGTCGCCGCCGTCGCAGGCCACGAGCGTGCGCAGCAGTTCCGTCTCCAGCGCGCCCCCGTACCCGCCGTACGTCTTGCCCTCGAAGTCGCGAGGCCGCGTGATGCCGCTGCTTTCGAGCGCCATGAACGAGGAGTCGTTGTGGGGCAGGATCGTGCCGATGGAGACAACGGGGACGCCGGCCGCGCGCGCCGGCAGCAGCGACTCCGCCTGCGAGATGCCGAACTGCGCGCCGCCGCTGCCGACCACCTGGTCCGCCCCCGCCGTCGCCGGCTCGACGATCTCGAGGTCGATGCCTGCCTCCTCGTACCAGCCGTTGGCCATCGCGAGGTAGATGCCGGCGTGGTGCGCGTTCGGCGTCCAGTTCAGCATGAGCGTGGCCCCGGTCAGGTCGCTCGCCTCGCGCGTCGCGCTCGCGGTGGGCGTCGCGCTGCCGTTGGCGACCGTGGGGGTCGGCGACGGGTCGTCCGGCTCCTCGCTGCCGCAGGCCACGAGGGCGAACGCGCCCACGAGGACGCCCGCGAGCAGGGCCAGGCGTCGCAGGCCGCGCGGGCCTCGTGATCCTCGGGACGTCTCGGACGGGCGGGGGTGGGTCATGGGGTGTCCTTTCCGGGAGGGGTACGTGGCGCCGGGGCGTCGGAGACGCCGCCGGGTTGGGCGTATTGCCAGGGCATGGCCAGGCGCGCGGCCAGGTGGACCATGGCGAACAACAGGATGCTGACCGCGGCGATGACCACCACGGCGACGAAGACTCGGTCTGCACGGAAGGCGGTCTGGGATCGCGTGATGAACAGCCCGAGGCCGCTCGAAGCGCCGACCCACTCCGCGATCACCGCGCCCAGCACGGCATACGTGGCGCTGATCTGCAGGCCGGCGAAGAACGCCGGGACGGCGGAAGGGATCAGGATGGTGCGCAGCACCTGGAGGCGTCCGGCGCCGTAGGAGCGTGCGAGTTCGACCAGGTCGCGCTCTGCCCTCAAGAGGCCGTCCGTGGTGGAGACGACGATGGGGAAGAAGCCGATCAGCGCCACCACCAGCACCTTCGGCATGATGCCGAATCCGAACCACACCACGATCAGCGGCGCCATGACGATCATGGGGACGTTCTGGGAGATCACCAGCAGCGGGTACACGGCGCGTCGAAGCGTGGCGAAGCCCGCCAGCAGCGCCGCCGTGCCGACGCCGGCGACGCACGCCCACGCGAGGCCGAGGACGGCCTCGGTCATCGTGGTGCGGATGTGGCCCGGGAGGACGTCACGCACCTCGAGGAAGGCGGTCCAGACGCGCCCGGGGCCGGGCAGGAGGTAGGGCTGGATGTCGAAGACCACGACGGCCGCCTGCCACGCCGCGACCACGGCCACCAGGAAGAGGGCGGCCGGCCCGTAGCGGAGCGTCCAGCGGCCGAGGGTGTCCATGACGGGGTTCCCGGCTACCGGAACTTCCCGGTGAGGGACGCCATGGTGTTCTGGGGGGCGTCCTGCGCGGACTGCGCGAACTTCACGACCGAGACCACGGACTGCGCACCAGCGGTGATGCAGGCCTCGTGGACCTGGCGGGCGAGCGCCCAGATGGCGTCCGGGTCGCCCTCGACGGTGGTGCCCAGCGCGCCGACCTCGTACTGGAGGCCGGAGTCCTGGATGGCGGCGATGGCCGCCTCGACGTGCTTGAAGCGGTTGTCAGGCGTCCCGGGCGGGTTGGCCAGGCACTCGATCTCCATGATCACGGCAGTCCTCCATCGGTCGCGCGGGCGCGCGATGCAGGAGGGGCGACCGGGTGCTGGCCGTCGATAGCGTGGCTGGTGCCGGGGTAGCGTTGTCCGCGGATCCCGGATGGGACTCCGTCATCTCGCTCGCTCCGCTTCCCTACGCTCGCATTACCGAGGTCAGGTTCCCGGGGTTGTCCTTGCGGATCTCAGCCTTGCGGCCCCCCCAGCGGCGCACCGTTGTTCGGTGTGTCGTAGCAAGGCTATCACAATGCTCGTCGTGGAGAGGCGGGGGTAGGGGGCGTGAGCGCGGAGGGTGCCCATATGACGCCCAAAGTGCGAGATTAGGCGCATGATCGAGGACGACGGCGCGGCGAATCACGACCCGACGACGGGCCCCGCCGTTGACCCCAGGGCGCGGCGGCGGGCCGGCTCCTCCTCGTGGCGTCGGGCTGTGCTGCAGTTTGGCCTGGGGCTGGCGGCGCTGGCGGTGTTCGTCTGGCGCGTGGACATCGGCGCCGTCCTCAGACAGTTGGGGAGCATCGACCCGCGGTGGGCGTTGCTGGCGCTGGTGGTGTTCACCGGATCGAAGGTCGTGCACGGCTGGCGGTGGTGGGCCTTCCTGAGCCGCCCGGAGGTGCCGCTGCGCCCCCTGGTGGGCGTGTTCCTGATGTCCAACATGGCGAACTCCCTG
>CAYTRA010000404.1:0-2572 GCA_964439675.1 uncultured Dehalococcoidaceae bacterium | reverse complement strand
CGGCGGTCGGCTCGTTGATGATGCGCAGCACCTCCAGGCCGGCGATGCGACCCGCGTCTCGGGTGGCCTGGCGCTGGGCGTCGTTGAAGTACGCCGGGACGGTGATGACCGCCTCCGAGACCGACTCGCCCAGGTAGGCTTCCGCGTCCGCCTTCAACTTCTGGAGCACCATGGCCGAGATCTCCGGCGGGCTGTATTCCTTACCGCCCATCTCCACGCCGGCGTCGCCGTTGCTGCGCTTCACCACCTTGAAGCCCGCGACGCGCTTCAGGCGCTCCACCTCGGGCTCCTCGAAGCGGCGGCCCATGAGCCGCTTCACGGAGTAGACCGTGTTGTCGGGGTTCGTGACCGCCTGCCGCTTCGCCACAGTCCCCACCAGGCGCTCGCCGTTCTTCGCGATCGCCACCATCGAGGGCGTCGTGCGGGCGCCTTCGGCGTTCGGAATCACCCGCGGCTCGCCGCCTTCCATGACGGCGACGCAGGAGTTCGTCGTGCCCAGGTCGATACCGATGACCTTGCCCATCTCTCTGCCTCTTTCCACCGCGTCGCAGTCAGTGCGCGGTCACTGTCAGTTCATGTCATCCGGCGGCCACACCGCCGGGGCGTCACTCCGCCGAGGGCGCCTCGCCAGCCGTGTCCCCGGCGGCGTCGCCACTACCCGAGGGGGTCGCGTCGCCCTCGCCATTCCCGACGATCACCATGGCTGCGCGCACCACGTGGTCATGCAGCGTGTAGCCACGGCGCAGGAGTTGCACCACCTGGCCCTCCGGGCCGGGGGCGGCGCTCACCGCCTCGTGCTTCGTAGGGTCGAACGGCTGGCCGAGCGCAGGGATTTCCTGCACCCCGTGTTGCTGCAACACCTGCGTGAACTTCTGCGCCACCAGGCGCACACCGTCCACCCACTGCGCGGCCTCCGTGGTGGAGGGCGCGTGCTCGACGGCGCGCTCAAGGTCGTCCAGCACGGGGAGGAAGCCGGAGACCAGCCCACCCAGGGCCAGCCGCACCGCCTCCGCGCGCCCCTCGCGGGAGCGGCGCTCCAGGTTCTGGTAGTCCGCCACCGCGCGCTGGTACTGGGAGCGCATCTGCTCCAGTTCCTCGCGCACCACCGCCAGGTCGTCCACCTCGCCCGTGCCCGGGGGCGTCGCTTCCGCCTCCGGCTGGGCCGGCGTCGTCTCGTGATCGGTCATGTACCGTCCTCGAACCAGTCGTCTGCAACCGTGCGGCCGTCTGTGCTGCCCGGGGGAGCGGATGGCGAAGGCCCTCGAACGGGCCGATGCCGGCGTCCCAACCCGCGAGCAGCGCTGCTAGCGGCCCACCTCGTGGAGCAACTGCCCCATCAGGGAGGCCACGTACCGCACGCGGGGGATGGTGCGCTGGTAGGCCATCCGAGTGGGGCCCACCACGGCCACGGCGCCCAGCACGTCACGTCCACCGTACCGTGCGACCACCATGGACCAGTCCTGCATCCCCGTGTCTGCGTTCTCGCTTCCAATGATGACCCGGGTCGATCCCGGAGAGCCGTCAACGGCCGGCTCCAGGAAGGACCGCAGGCGGTAGGCCTGCAACTGCCCCACCGCCTCCAACAGCCGGTCCACGTCCGCGAACTCGGGCTGCCGGAGGGCGTTGTTCACCCCCTCGACGAACGTCTCCTCGGCAATGCGCTGCTCTTCGACAATGTCGGCCAGCACGCGCGCCAGGTCCCGCTCGTCGGAGTCCAGCGCCTCCGCGTCCACGTCAGCGAACAGCGCCCGGATCTCGGAGGCGTCCTTGCCGCCCAGCATCCGGTTCAGGTGCTGGGTCCGCTCGTTGAGCGCCTCCTGGGACGCCGGCACCGAGGAGGGCAGGATGCGCTGCCGCACCCGCCCGTCGTCCATCACCGCCACCAGCAGGCTCGTGTCGCGGCTCAGTTCCACCAGCTGCGCGTTGCGCAGCCGCGCCCCGGACGTCCGAGGCCGAGTCACCACCGCCACGTTCCCCACCAGCGAGGACAGGATGGTCGCCGTCAGGCTGAGCCACTCGTCCAGGCCGCCGGACACCTGGTGCAACTGGTGCTCCACCGTCCGGCGCTCGTCCATCCCCACCGGGTCCTCGGCCATCAGCGCCTCGACATAGAAGCGGTAGCCCAGGTCCGAGGGGATCCGCCCGGCCGAGGTGTACGGGTGGGTGATGTACCCCTCCGCCTCCAGCCGGGCCAGTTCGTTCCGAATGGTCGCAGAGGACACGTCAAGGCCGTGGCGGTCCACTAGCGCCTTTGAACTGACGGGCTCGGCGGTCACCACGTACTCATCCACGACCATGCCGAGGATGGCTGCCTGGCGTTCCGTGATCACCTCGCGACCTCCATTAGCACTCTCGGGGTAAGAGTGCTAACTCCTGGTCAGATTGTATTCATCCTCCCCCTCGCGGGTCAATGCAACGTGCTGATAGAGGTGGCTCAGAGGGGGCGTTCTGGCGCGCGACCCTCTGCCGTCGGGGCGCCCGGTTCGCGCTCTCCCTGTAGGGGCGGCAGGTGCTGCACCCTCATAGCCCTCGAAGGTTCGCGTGCCACCGCGCCAGTCGAGGTGCCTCAGGC
>CAYTRA010000403.1:0-2578 GCA_964439675.1 uncultured Dehalococcoidaceae bacterium | reverse complement strand
CATGCGAGAACGGCGACGACGGGTCGACCGCGACGATGCCGACCGTGCGGCCGCGCTTGCGATGCTCGCGGGCAATCGCGCCCACCAGCGTGGACTTGCCCGCGCCGGCAGAGCCGGTGATGCCGATCACCTGGGCATGCCCCGTTCGGGGGTACAGGCGCTGGAGCACCTCTCGCCCCGTGGGCGTGTCCGCTTCGACGTGCGAGATGGCGCGCGAGAGCGCACGCCGATCCCCGGCGAGGATGCCCTCGACCAGTGCTTCCGTGTTCACGGGGCCTCTCTCCAAGGCGCCCGGCGACCGCCGAGGGGCGTCGCTAGGCGCGATTCGGTGCGTGTTCGCGCACGAAGGCGATGATGTCGTTCGTGTCCGTGCCCGGTCCGAACACGCCCTGGAAGCCGATCTTCTGGATCGCCTCCTCGTCGTCCTTGGGGATGATGCCGCCGGCGAAGAGCAGGACGTCCTCCACGCCGCGCGCCTTCAGTTCTTCCACGACACGAGGGAACAGTTCCAGGTGCGCTCCCGAGAGGATGGACAGGCCCACGACCTGCACGTCCTCCTGCAGCGCCGCCTCCGCGATCATCTGCGGCGTCTGGCGGATGCCCGTGTAGATGACCTCCATGCCGGCGTCGCGCAGCGCGCGAGCGACGACCTTCGCGCCGCGGTCATGGCCGTCCAGGCCTGGCTTCGCGATGAGGACCCGGATGGGGCGTGCCTGCGTGGTCATCTCTGTCTCCCGTCCACCTCTGTCGGCACCCTTAGTCTCGCCGAGGTTCCCGCCTGCCGCCAGTCGCTCCGCGCGCTGCGGCTGCTAGCGGCCGAACTCGATGAGCTGGATCGCGAGGCCGAATGCCTGCTCCGCCGGAATCGTGCTCGTCCGGCTGTTCGGCAGCACGCCCACCGAGGGGTCGGGCAGCGTCAGTCCGGCCGCGCGGTGCTTCGCCACCTCCGCGTCCAGGTCAGCCACCTCGATGGCCACCATCGAGGATGCCCGCTCGCCCTGCTCCTCGATGCGCTTCGCCATCGCCGAGCCCGGCTCGGTCGCGGCCAGGAGTTCGATGATGCACCTGCCGATGGGCATCTGACCGATGACCATGCCGCGCCCCTCCGGCCGGATCTCGTTCGTGACCTCCAGGCCGATGTTCTGCTTCCAGGTGCGCTGCGCCGCCTCATAGTCCGCAACCGTCAGGGCCAGGTGGTCGAAGCCCTTCTCGTCGCTGTGCTTCACGTGGTCCGAGACCGGCGGCTGCGCCAGTTCCACCAGCACCCCGTGCATGCTCTTCGGGTGTAGGAACGCGATCTTCCCGGCCAGGCCGTCGCGCGGCTCCTGGTCGATCAGTTCGACTTCCAGGTCCTTCAGCCGCTGCAACTCGTCCCGGATGTTGTCCGTGTTGAAGCAGATGTGGTGGAGAGTCTGCCCGCGAGACTCCAGGAACCGGGCCACGCCCGTGTCATCGCGAGTCGGCTCCAGCAGTTCGATCTCGTTCTCGCCAAGCGCCAGCAGCACGCCTCGGACGCCCTGCTCCTCCACCACCCGGTCCTCCGTGACCGTGAGGCCCAGCGTGTCGCGGAAGAACCCCAGCGCGTCGTCTGCACTGTGCACAACAATCCCGACGTGGTGGATGCGGTCGATCACGGGATGCTCCCTGCTACTTCCGGACGCTCGCTAGATCTTGTGCCGGCGGCGCCACTCGAGGATCGCCGGGATGTGCTCGTGGTCGTGCTCGGCGGTGTTGGCGAGGCGGCGTGCGGTGCGGCCAACCTCGAACCGGTCGTCCGGGATGCGGCCGACCAGGTTGCGCACTGCCGCCTCGTGGCGCTCGCGGGCGGCGCGCAGGTGCAGGAGGAGTTCCTCCCACCCCAGGTGTCGGTTGCGCTCCGTGACCAGGGCGTTGAACACGTCGTCCGGCTCTTCCGGGTTGTAGTCCGGGATCTCCGGTCGCTCACCGCGCGCCATCAACTCCAGCCCGTGCGCGAAGCCGTTCTGCCACTCGTACAGGTGTGCCACGATGTCGTGGAGTGACCATCGAGCGTCCTCGGAGGCCCCGCCCTCGCCGTACCAGCACTCGCGACGCCGCTCCGGTGAGAGGGCGTCCACGGCCTCCATCAGTTCCGCGCGCGCGGCCTGGTTCGCCTCGATCACAGACGCAACCGCGGAGGCGATGCCCCCTGCCTCGGTCGCCATCAGATGGTCATGACTTCCTGGTACTCGCCCCACTCCTCGCGCAGCACGCCGCAGATCTCGCCCACCGTCGCGTACGCCTCCACGGCCTCGATGAACAACGGCATGGTGTTCTCGCCGGAGTGGGCGGCGGCTCGGATCTTGTCGAGGGCGGCCTGCACCGCCGCGTTGTCGCGCCGCTCGCGGAGCGCGGCCAGTTGCTGTGCGCGCTTCTTCGCGACGGCCGGATCCACCTTCAGGATGTCCGCGTCCATCTCGTCGTCCGTGAGGTACTGGTTCACGCCGACGACGATGCGGTCCTTCGTCTCCGCCTGGCGCTGCAGTTTGAATGCGCTCTCCTGGATCTCGCGCTGCTGGAAACCCTGCTCGATGCCGGAGAGCGCGCCGCCGAGGTCCTC
>CAYTRA010000402.1:0-2585 GCA_964439675.1 uncultured Dehalococcoidaceae bacterium | reverse complement strand
CCAGCGAGCCCAGCGGGCCACCAGGCTGGATTGCCTTCAGCGCGCCGCCCTGGATGCCCCCGCAGACCTCCAGCACCTTCGCCAGCGAGGTGCCGAAGCCGACCTCCATGAAGCCGACGCGCGGGATGTCTCCGGAGAAGGAGAAGATCTTGGTGCCGCTCTGCCGCTCCGTACCGAACTCGCGGTACCACTGCGCGCCGTGCATCACGATCAGCGGGACGTTGGCGTAGGACTCCACGTTGTTCACGTTGGACGGCTTGCCCAGGGCGCCCACCGCCGCCGGGAACGGCGGCTTCACGCGAGGCATGCCACGGTCGTCCGAGATCGAGGACAGCAGCCCCGTCTCGTCGCCGCAGACGTAGGCGCCGGCGCCCCGGATCACGCGCAGGTGGAAGGACATGCCCGTGCCCAGGATGTCGTCGCCCAGGAGGCCGGCCGCCTCCGCCTCGCGGATGGCGTGTTCCATGCGCTCGATGGAGAGCGGGTACTCGTCCCGGAGGTAGATGAACCCCTCCTTGGACTTGGTCGCGAAGGCGCCGATGAGCATGCCCTCCAGCAGGAGGTGCGGGTCGCCTTCCATGACCACGCGGTTCACCCACGCGCCCGGGTCGCCCTCGTCGGCGTTGCAGACCAGGTAGTGGACCTCGCCCGGAGCGCCGAAGAGGAAGTTCCACTTGACGCCGGTGGGGAAGTTCGCGCCGCCGCGACCGGTGAGGCCGGCGTCGTTCAGGGTGTTGCGGACCGCCTCCTCGCTCTGGTGGCGGCCCAGCATGCGCGCGGCGGCCCGGTAGCCGTCCCGCGCGACGTAGTGCTGGAGGTTGTCCGGATCCGTGAGGCCCAGGTTGCGCATCAGCCGCCGCTCGCGCGGCTCCAGGCTGAAGAACTCGTGGTCGCGGATGGACGGGACGCCCTCGCGCTCCCCGGCCACGAGGCCGAGGCGCAGGTCAGCGGCGGCGCCCCAGATGCCGTTCGCCTCGTCCACGATGCGCGCGGCATCCGCCTCGCGCACGGGGCCGTAGAGGATGGTCGCGCCGTCCGTGAAGGTGATCTGCACAGTGGGGTGCACCCACTGCATCCCGTAGCCGTGCACCTGCCCGAGGTCCACGGTGGCGTTGGCGCGCTGGATCACCTCGGCGATCGCGCGGCCCGTGCGCTGCGCCCCGTTGGCGAGCGACGAGGTGTCGATGGCAATGTCAATGCGAGGGCGTTCCGGCGTCCGCCAGGCGGCGTAGGCGGCGTCCGCCTCCGCCCGGAGCGCCTCGTACCGTTCGAGGGCGACCGACAGGTCAGCCATTCGTTGCCCCCGTCCGTTCGAAGGCGGCGTCCAGGGCGCCCTCGATCTCCGCGCCGTCACGCAGGGCGCGCGCCATGCGGATGGCGCGGGCGGCGCTCAGGTTGCCCACCGGCTGCACCGTGTGGGTCTCGTGCTGTTCCAGCCAGACCATCGGCGCCAGTTCGCAGCAGCCGTTGCACTGGCCCACGATCACGCCGACGCGCCCGTCCTCCGTCTGCTCCATGACCTCGTCCAGGCCGAGCGTCGCGAGCATGGCGTCCCGGATGCCGTTGCTGTTGCGCAGGCGGCAGGCCGGGCCGGAGCACCAGCGGATGTTGGTGTGGGCCGGCGGGTCGAAGCGGAACTCCTCGTAGAAGGAGGCCGCGCCGTAGACGTGGGCCGGGAAGAGGTCGAGTTGCTCGGCGATGACCTCCATCGCCTCGCGCGAGAGGTAGCCGAACTCGTGCTGCACCTTGTGGAGGGTGGCCAGCAGGTCCCCGTTCTCGGGCCGGAACTCGCTGATCAGGGCGCGGACGCGCGCCTTGGACTCCGTCTCCAGCGGCATGGGCACCCTCTCACCCCCACGAGCGCCGGCCGGGAGAACGAGGTGCGCTCGTGCACGTTTTCACGTGCCCCCGCAATCTATCAGCGCCCGCGCCTCAGGAAAAGGCGAGAGCGGGCAGCCCCCGGGCCAGAGCCTTCTCCAGCACGCGGTGATGACGGAGCGTCATCGCCACGAGGGCGACCGGAGCAAGTCCCTCAGCCCCCGGCAGCCTCGGAGTGCGCCCGCTCACGGCTCGTGTGGTCGCTCTCGACCAGTTCCGCCACCCGGCGGCCCATGCGGAGGCTGTAGTTCTGGCCCCGGTCTTCGGGGTAGATCTGCGTCGTGTTCGCCAGGTAGAGGCCGGGGACGGGCGAGCGGTGGGGCGGGATGATCTGGTGGTAGCCCATGCGCACCACCGGCTGGCCGGCGCGGTCGCGGAAGACCCACTTGTCGCGCACCCAGGAGCGGTCGAAGGACGGGTTGATCTTCTTGATCCACGGCTCGTAGAGGTCGAACAGTTCGTCCGCGCTCATGTCCACCATGGGGTCGCCGGGGCTCATGTAGTCGGACAGGTACAGCACGTGGTTGCCCCCGTAGGTGGAGGGCGGCACAAAGTTGGTCTGCTCCACGGCGACGACGAAGGGGGCGTCGTCGTCCGTCATCGTCAGCCAGTAGATGTCGCTCAGCGGGCGGTCCAGCGTGAGCACCATCACGGTCGCCCACTGGTACTGCACCTGTCCCAGCATCGAGGCGTATCGAGCGCCCTCG
>CAYTRA010000401.1:0-2590 GCA_964439675.1 uncultured Dehalococcoidaceae bacterium | reverse complement strand
CCCGCCGAGGGCTACCGACCCATCGAGGTCATCGAATGCGAGAGGGGCGGCCAATGGCCGCCCCTCTCCGTGTCTCGCGTCCGTGTCTCGCGCTTATGCGCCGTAGTCCTGGTTCGGTGTCGCCTCTCCGGCGATGATGAGCGGGATGCGCATCTCCGCCGGCGACAGCCCGGAGTGGCCGGAGCGCATCCGCCGGTAGCCAGCGATGCCGGGGATGCCCTCGAAGCGGAGGGCGGCGCCGCCGCGAGAGATGGTGACGTGCGTGCCGGAGCGGCGGCGCATCTCCGCGCTCCAGTTACCCGGGCCAAAGAGGGCCATCTCCTCCGCCTCCGCTGCCCGCAGCAGGTAGAACCACTCGCCGAACCGGCGTTGGAAGGCGGCCTCGAAGGCGTCTTCGGCGCCGGGGCGGACGTGCCAGAACTGGACGCGCATGTCGCCCGCGGGAGATGCCGCGAGGTGGGCGAGCAGCGGATCGTCCTTCGCCACTTCCAGCCGAGGCTCCAGGTCCAGGTGCCCGTGGTCCGCCGTCCCCACGATGCGCCACGGCTGCCCGACGTCTGCGAGGGCGCTCGCCGCCGCCTCGGCGGCCTCGTCCAGCCGGCGGAGGGCGGCGAAGACGCGGTCGGACTCCACGCCCAGGTCGTGCTCCTCCGAGTCCGGGGACGGTGAGTACCAGTAGGTGAACGTTGGTCCGGTCGCGGAGGCGATCCCACGCGCGATGGCGTCCGCCGCCTCCTCGGCGGTGCGGTAGCCGATGCGCTCGCAGTGTCCGCCCATCCGCACGGTGTAGGGACTGTCGACGATGCCGTCGGGCACCACCAGGCGCACCTCGCGGCTCATGCGCGGCAGCATCGGGTCCAGCGGGCTGAGGTCGGCGGCGTCCAGGCCCAGGTCGCCCAGCGACTTGCCGTCTTCCGCGCGGTCATGCTGGAAGACGGTGGCGGGGGCCTGCAACGCGGGGAGGTGCACCCACCACCCGGCCACCGCGTGCGCGCCGGGGTGCTCCGCCGTGGCGAACGAGGTGACGGCGCTGGTGGTGGTGGACGGGAAGGGCGCGTGGATCGAGCGCATCGTGTGCCTTCGGATCCAGGAGGACCGAGGCAGGCCGTCCACCAGGTTGATGCCCAGGCCGTCCGCCAGCAGGAAGACCAGGTGCGTGACGCCTCGCAGGTGGGAGGCCAGGTCGCGGCCATGCTCGTTCAGCGGCACGTCCACGCCGGAGGCATAGGCGACGGCACGCACCACGTCCACGAAGGACATGTGCCCAGAAGCCGGGCGGACGAGCGTGCCCCGCTCGAACGCCTGCTCTAGCAGTTCGCGGTCCGACACCCTCGCCAGCCCCTCGATCGCGCGGGCATACCCGCCGGGTTGCGGCCACTGTACAGATCGAGAGCCGGCGCGTGGTGTCAGTCGGGGTTCGAACGTCGCGAGACCCGCGCCGGCCCGGAGCGCTCGCTCACGCCTCGATGGGCGCGCTGGCTAGGGGTAGCGGTACTCGCGGATGGGGCGCCAGACGCGCCACACGGCGATCGTGGCGACCACCGCGATCACGCCACCGAGGACCATGGTGTTGCCGGGGCCAATGGCCGCGGCCCAGAAGCCCACCCAGATCGTGCCGATGTTGTTGGCCGTCTGCGCCGACAGGATCATGAAGGAGAACGCGCGCCCTCGCATGTGGTCGGGGGTGGTGAGTTGCACCGTCGTATGCCGCACGGCCACCGTCACCGAGTCCGCACCACCGAGGAGGGCGATCATGATCACGCCCATCCACAGGTGGTTGACCAGCCCGAAGCCGAAGAGTGCCACGGCGTAGAAGAGACTGGCGTACAGGACCAGCATTCCCTTCGCCCGGTACTCCGTGAAGAACAGTGCCACCATCGCGCCGATGATCGCGCCGGCCGAGTTCGCCGCTCCGAGGGCGCCCGTACCCGCCGCCCCAGCCCGGAAGAGGCCAGCCGCCAGCGCCGGCAGGATCTCGCGGTAGAACGACACCACGGTGTTGCCCGTGTCCAGCAGGAACAGCCCCGGCAGGATCGGGTGGCGCACCACGAACCAGAAGCCCTCGCGGATGCGGGCGATCGTCGAACCCTCGGAGCCGCCCTCGGCGCGGCCGGAGACGCCGACCAGGAGCGGGCCAACGATGGCCGGCACGGCGACCACGGCGCCCACGAGGAAGGCCGTCGTCAGGCCGAAGGCGCTGGCGACCACGGCGAACAGCAGCGGGCCGACGATGGCTGCGGCGTTCTGCGTCGCGGTGTCGGTGGTGACCGCCAGCATCAGGTAGCGCTCCGGCACCGTGCTGGGGACCAGCGCCGAGCGGGCGGGGTTCACCATCATCTGCGCAGCCGCCGCCACGGCGATGCCCGCGAACACCAGCCACACCGTGAGGGCGCCCGACGCATCGAGGACGCCGAGCGTCAGGAGCACCACCAGCGACACCATGTTCGCCGTGGCCATGAGGCGCTTGCGGTCGATGCGGTCGGAGAGCGCGCCGCCCCAGAGCAGGGCGGGCACCTGCACGAACAACTGCACGATGCCGATGATGCCCAGCATCGCCTCCGAGCCCGTCTCCTCGAAGAGCCACTGGGCG
>CAYTRA010000400.1:0-2590 GCA_964439675.1 uncultured Dehalococcoidaceae bacterium | reverse complement strand
GCAGTTGAACGTCATTGGTAGTCCCGTCCAATTCAGCCGAACACCAGCCACCGTTTCTCCATTAGCGCCGGAGCTAGGGGAGGGAACCGCGGAAGTGCTCGGGCAGCTGGGCTTTACTCCGGACGAGATCGCAGAAGCCGTCATCCAGGGGTACATCTAGCGTCCTGCCGAACGCGTGGTTCGCGCTCGTCGGTGCGATGGCCTCGATCCTCAACGGCGCTGGCCGACGGGCCGCTCGACGTCGAGATGACCGGTGTACCTGCTTCGCAGCAGGTGCGACGGGGGCCTGCTTCTGGGGGCGTTGATCGCGCGATGCCTCACACGTGAGCACCTGCGATGCAAGAGAAAGCCGCCTGGTCGGCCGGCGGCCTAGTGTGCCTGCGCCTGTGCGTAGGCGGCCTCAGCCCCGTCGAGTTCACGTTCCACCTGCTTGGCGCGGCCAGAGTCGGGTAATGACTCCGCGTCCACCCAGCCCACTTGGCTGGTGACCCAGTCGGCGGTCACCAGCAGTTCCGCGACCGCTGCTCCGCGCTCTAGGCCGACGTCCTTCGCCAGCCCAGGCTGTCCCCGATCCGGTCGAGGAAGACGCTGGTCGTCCGGGGCTCACGCCTCGGCGCGTCGGGCCGCGCTCGACCGCGAACGGCAGGCCGCCGACTTTCCTAAAGGAAGCGCTGAAGATGGACGGAGCGACGCCTGCGAAAGCAGGGGGCGGGCAGCGGGATTGAACCCACTCCCCCAGTCAACTCCAGGCCCCTTTCGGACGCGTCGTGAGCAATATAGACACAACTTGCGTACCGTCGCAGACGCAACGATGAGTCGTGGAAGCAGCACCCAATTCCTTCGCCGCACCGCATGTTCCGCGGAATCGGATACGGCTTGCGATGGAGTCGGAGTCGCTCTTCGCTCGAGTGTGCTGCTCAGCGCTCGGATGGCGGCTCCGGCGGTGGGCCACCTCCATGGAAGCGACCTACCACCTGGGCCAAGCGTTCCTCGCTACTGAGGATCCTCACGCGATCCCCCGTGAGCAGGCGCAGTTGCCCCCGCGGGACCAGCACCACGCCGTCTCTCTCGACAGCGGTGATCGCTGCCTCGCGCGGCAGGTCCAGCTCCGCCAACGTGCGGCCGTTCGCATCATCGGTGCGTTCCACGGCCAGCTCGATCGAGGCGACACCTCCGGCTTCGGAGCGACCGAGTGCTCGGGCACGCTCGGTCGCGGCGGCCAAGCGTTCCCGTCCTCGCGCATATGCGAGCACTACGTCCGCCCGCGTGAGAAGGCCCACCGGGATGAGTCGCCCATCCTCCTCACGTACCACCGGCAACTGGCGCGCTACCTCCGCCCCCGCCTGCGCAAGAGCATCCGCCACGAACTGTCCGACACGAGCCGTCACGACGCGACGGGTTGCGATGTCGCCAAGCGCGTGCTCGCCCTCCCCAGCGGCCGTGGCCTGCTCAAAGTCGGGTATCGTCGCTATCCCACGGAGCGCCCCGTGTTCGTCAACCACCACGACGCCGTGGTTTCCAGAGGCTGCGAGTCGCGCTGCGACATCGATGACTCGCTCGTCGGCGCTCGCCTTCGGGAAATGGCGCTGCATCGTCTCCTCGACAGCGACATAGCGCAGGGGGTCATCGGCAGCTGATCGTACGGTCTCTGGGTTCACCGCCAGTTCGTTGACCTGGAGGTCGAGGATGCGCGCGATCTCGGTGATGGTCAGCATCCCGACGAGACGGTCCGGCTGCTGTCGGTCCACGACCGGGAGTCCGGAGATGGCCGACCGCGTCATCCGCTGCAGTGCCGTGTGAAGCGTGTCGGTCGGATACGCGACCACGATGTCGCGTCGCATCGCCTGCCCCACCGTGGCGTGGTGCTCGAGCGCCGCACGGAGGGCATCGGTCTGCGTGAAGATACCGGCGAGGCGCCCCTGGTCCACGACCGGAACACCACGGAGTCCATGCTCCTGAAGGAGCATCCCAGCTTCTCGGGAGGGTGTCTCCGTTGTCACCGTCATGGGTGAGAGGTCCATGGCCTGGCCCACGGCGATCGCCTGGATCAGCGGCATGGTGAACTCACCGCGATGCGCCGGCGAGTCCCCACGCGTTGGCACCTGGCTCTCGTAGATCGAGATGTTTCCGGTGATCAGGTACGAGACCGACGTCGCCATCATCGCCGGAACGATCATCGTGAACTCGCCCGTCATCTCCGCGACCATGACGATGATGGCGATGGGGGCCTTCGCAACGCCGCCGAACATCGCCCCCATGCCCACAACGACGAACGGCTCTGGCTGGGGCGGTAGACCCGGCACATGTTCGTTCAGAAGGCCCCACATCGCGCCACCCACCATGCCCCCAATGAAGAGCCCCGGCGCGAATACACCGCCGCTGCCGCCTGACCCGATGGTGAGCGAGGTGGCGACGATCTTGAGGGCGACCAACGCGAGCATGGTGCTGACGGCCAGTTCGCCCGTGTTGCCCTCGACCGCGAACTGCAGCCAGCCGTAGCCCATGGAAAGGACCTCGGGAAACTGCATCGCCATCAGCCCTACGAGGACGCCACCGAGCCCCTGCCCCGGTCGCTGCCCGACGCGCTGCA
>CAYTRA010000399.1:0-2611 GCA_964439675.1 uncultured Dehalococcoidaceae bacterium | reverse complement strand
CAGGTCGTCGGCCCCGTCCTCGCGAGGCGCGAGGGCGACCTCCCGATCTTCGAGATGCCCGCCGAGTGTCCGGTGTGCGGGACGGCGGTCTCGAAGGACCCGGATGCGGCGGCCTACTACTGCCCCAACCGCGCCTGCCCCACGAAACTGGCGCGCCAGATCGAGCACTTCACCAGCCGAGGCGCGCTGGACATCGAGGGCTTCGGCGAGCAGCGGTCGGCGATGCTCGTGGAGCGCGGCTTCGTCGCCTCACTCGCCGACCTCTACGACCTGCCCCAGAAGCGCGAGCAACTCCTGGGTGTCGACAAGATCGGCGAGAAGACCCTCGACGCCCTCTTCGAGGGCCTCGAGCGCAGCAAGCGTCACCCGCTGCACCGCCTCCTCATCGCCCTCGGCATCCGCCACGTCGGCAGCGAGACCGCGAGGGCCGTCGCGATGCACTTCGGGACGATGGATGCGCTCCGCGACGCCAGCCTGGAGGAGATCCAGGCTGTCGCGGACGTCGGGCCGATCGTCGCGGAGGCGGTCTACACGTACTTCCAGGACCCGGAGTACCAGGAACTGGTGGACCGCCTCGCCGCCGCCGGCCTCCGCATGGACGAAGACGTCTCCGCGCGAGGCGGCCCGCTCGAGGGCCTCTCGATCGTCGTCACCGGCTCGCTAGAGCGCTGGTCGCGCAACCAGGTGGAAGAACTCGTGAAGCGCCTCGGCGGCAAGGTCAGCGGCTCCGTCTCCAAGAAGACCTCCTTCGTCGTCGCCGGCGAGGGAGGCGGCTCCAAGCGCGAGAAGGCCGAGGCCCTCGGCGTCGACATCCTCGACGAAGAGGCCTTCGTCGAGCGCCTCCACGACCTCGGCTGGAGCGAGGGCAACTAGCGCCCGGCCCCAGCGCCACCACTGCTGTCCCGCGCCCGTCCGACCCCCTCCCCCTCGACGGGGGAGGGTTGGGGAGAGGGTGAGCGCCCTCCGCCGCCCCGCAGCAGCGAGGGCAAACAACCGTCCGTAGCACCAGCCCCGGAGTCTCCCCCATCTGCCCCCCTCCCCCTCGACGGGGGAGGGTTGGGGAGAGGGTGAGCGGCGCGCAGCGCCGCCCTCCGCCGCCCCCGCAGCAGCGAGGGCAAACAACCGTCCGTAGCACCAGCACAGCGCCACGCTACGCCTCGGCGAGTCGCCCTCGGACGGATGTCGGTACCCTGAGGCTGCGGAGGCTCACATGACCACCAGGGACACCCCACCCACCGATCGCCCGGCGCCCACGCCCTCCGATCTCGCCCGCTACCGCGAGTTCCTCGCGGACGAGGCGGACGGCGTCTACATGTACGAACAACTCGCGGAGATCGAGGAGTCGCCGGAGCTCAAGGACATCTACCGCCAGCTCGCCCGGACGGAGGAGCGCCACCTGGACCTGTGGCGCGAGCAGCTGGAACACGCCGGCGAGGACGCCTCGATCCCCGCGCCGTCGCGTCGCATCCGCCTGGTGATGTGGATGGCCCGGCGCTTCGGCACGGACGCGGTGATGCCCATCATCAAGACCATGGAGACGGACGCCACGGACATGTACGTCGGCGTCCCGGTCGCCGAGGCGGCACACCTACCCGAGGACGAGCTCTCCCACTACCGCGTCTTCGATGCCCTCTCGAAGCGGCGGGGCGGCGTGTCGGGCTCCACGATCGGCCGCATCGAGTCGCGGCATCGGGCGCTCGGCGGCGGCAACGCGCTCCGCGCGGCCGTCCTGGGCGCGAACGACGGGCTGGTGTCCAACCTCGCCCTGGTGGCGGGCTTCGCCGGTGCGTCGCCGGGCCAGGGCACCATCGTCCTCGCGGGGGTCGCCGGCCTGCTCGCAGGCGCGGCGTCGATGGCCCTCGGCGAGTGGATCTCGGTCACCGCCTCTCGCGAGGCCGCCGAGGCGCAGCTGCGTGTCGAGCGCGAAGAACTGGAACTCGCGCCGGAGGCGGAGGCGGAGGAACTGGCGCTCATCTACCAGGCCAAGGGCCTGCCGAAGGCGGACGCGGAACGCCTCGCCCAGACGATCATCGCGGACCCGGAGCACGCCCTCTCCACGCTCGCGCGGGAGGAACTTGGCATCGTGCCGGAGGACCTCGGCTCGCCGTGGACGGCAGCCGTCGCCTCGTTCTTCCTGTTCGCGCTGGGCGCCATCATCCCCGTGTTCCCGTTCTTCTTCGGGAGCGGCAATTGGTTCGTCGTGGCGGCGGCGCTCGCCTCCGGCGCCGGGCTCTTCGCCCTCGGGGCGAGCATCACACTGTTGACGGGGCGGGCGTGGCTCTTCGGCGGCTCACGCCAGGTGGCGCTCGGCCTCGCGGCTGCGGTCATCACATATTTTGTGGGCGGCGTCATCGGAGGTGTCGCCGGCGTCTGAATTGAGACGTAACGGCCCACCGAGGGCGCAATCGCGCCTATCTGACACGTCGCGCACACCACGTGCGCGGTTGCCGCGCTGGAAGCCGCCTCCCTATACTCGGGGCGTCGTTCTCCCCAGGCGACACAGCGCAATGCGGCCTTCTCCCCCCGTTTAGGTCCGGCTGATCCGTGATCAATCCGCTTTCCTCGTTCCTGGGGATGTTCTCGCACGACATCGCCATCGACCTCGGCACCG
>CAYTRA010000398.1:0-2625 GCA_964439675.1 uncultured Dehalococcoidaceae bacterium | reverse complement strand
CTGCAGCCGCATCACCAACCACGTCACCCAGATCAGCACGGACGCCGAGTTCCAGGCGCGTATGCGCGAACTCGCCGGTCGGGCGTACACCTCCGCGGAGGTCACCGACCTCCTGTGCGACTTCCTGCCGTACGAGGTCGCCACGGAGCTTCGAGCGGAGTACCACGAGCTCCCGTCCATCATGGCGGAGATGATCGTGGGCTCCTGGAAGATGGCGGACGAGGCCGCGATGCCCTGGACGTTCCAGTCCATGGTTCCCGCCGAGCCGATCGCGTTCGCCCGCAAGCGCCGCGTCCAGTTCCTCGTCGACGTTGACGAGGAAGGCGTGACGCTGAGCGTTGCCCACATCGCAGGCCGCAAGGCCGAGTGGTACCAGCCAGTGCCGGTCGCAGCTACCGCCCGCGACTAACCGCACCGGTTGGAGCGGAACCGGGCTTGGACCCCTCCCGGTCCGGTTCCGAAACAGGTGAGACAGGAGCCGCCTAACCCTGTCTCACCTGGCTGGGAGACATCACCGACGAGCGCTGGGTTTCTGCGGTGATGATCTGAGGCTCGTCCGAGCGGCGGGTGACGTCCAACTCGCCCGCCGCTCGGAACGCCCGTCCCACAAGGGCGTCAGCCCAACGGCACCACGCCCAGATTGAAGAAGCGGCGCCCCGACAGCGCCGCTTCTTTGCCTCTCCCGACCTGACGAGGCGTCACGCCCCTACCGCGAAGCGTCCACCACGTGTGCCCGCAGCGGCGCATGGATCGCGGGCGCGCCGGCGACCCACGTCCCGGCGGGCACCTCCGGGGGTTCGAGGCGTTCCGCGACTCCCCCTGCCTCGCGGACGATGAGGGCCGCCGCAGCCGAGTCCCAGGGCTGAAGTCCTCGCTCGAAGTAGCCATCCAGGCGGCCGCAGGCGACGGCGCAGAGGTCGAGCGCGGCGGCCCCGGCGCGCCGGATGTCCCGGACGTGCGGGATGATCTGCGCGAGCATCCTCCCCTGCGCACGCCTGACCTCCGGGTCGTAGCCAAAGCCAGTCCCAATGAGGGCCTGCGCGAGGTCCGTGATCTCGTTGACGCGGATCGGCTCCCCGTTGAGGTGGGCGCCCGCGCCTCGGACGGCCGTGAACGTCTCGTCGAGGCTGGGGTCGTGGACGACGCCGACGGCTGGCTCGCCGTCCACCTCGATGCCGAGGGAGACGGCGAACGCGCCCCGCCGGTAGACGTAGTTCACTGTGCCATCGAGCGGGTCGATGACCCATCGGACGTTGCTGCTCCCGTCTCGGCTCGCCCCCTCCTCGCCCAGGATCGCGTCGCCGGGGCGCGCCTCCATGATCCGCCGCACGATGAGGTCCTCGCAGGCGCGGTCTACCTCGGTGACCGCGTCGGTGGGGCTGCTCTTCGCCTCGATGGTGCGTTCCAGGTGGAGCCGGGTGGTCTGGATGACCCCCGCCTCGCGGGCGATCTCCTCCGCAAGCGCGAGCAGTTCGGCGAGGTCCGGCGGGGTAGACGCGGGCATGTCGGGCTCCCTCGAGGCTGGGGTACCTACCCCAACTCCGCCAGGCTCGCCCGCAGGCCATCGAGGCGCGTGCGCGCCGTGTCGAGGCGCTCGCGTTCCTTCGCCACCACCTGCTCCGGCGCCTTGGCGGTAAAGGACTCGTTAGCGAGTTTGGCCTCCTGGCGCTGGACTTCCGCCGTCACCTCGTCGATCTGCTTGGCAAGACGTGCGCGCTCCGCATCGACGTCGAAGAGGCCCGCCATCGGGAGCACCACCTGCCCAACACCGAGGACGCCGGTCACGACGCCCTCGGACGGGGCGTCGGAGGGCGATGCCACGACGTGGAGCGGACGCACGCGCGCGAGCGCCTCGATGGCGGGGGCGAGGGATCGAGTGGTGGCCTCCGCCTCGCCGGCGGCAATGTACGCCTCCACCCAGCGGCCGGCGTCCACGCGCTTTTCCGCGCGGATGTTGCGGATGGTGCGGACGAAGTCCTGCACCGCGCCGAGTTGACGCTCGGCTTCCTCGTCGCGTCGCGACGCTCCCTCGACGGCTGCGGGCTGCGGGTACGCAGCCACGATGAGGGCGGGGGCGCCGAGGGGATCCGGGCGGACGGCGTTGAGACGCTGCCAGATCTCCTCGGTCACGAAGGGCATGAAGGGGTGCAGGAGTCGCAGCACCTGGTCGATCACGTGGACCAGCACCGGGATCGCACTCCGGTCGCCGGCGCGCACGCGCACCTTGGCCAGTTCGATGTACCAGTCCGCGAACTCATCCCAGAAGAAGTCCCGAGCCTGCCGGACGGCCTCGGACAGCTCGAACCCTCGCATGAGGCGGTCGATGTCCGTGGTGACGGCATCGAGGCGGGAGAGGATCCAGCGGTCCTCGACGGGCATGGAGGCGGAGGCAGGGGCCGGGAGCGACAACTCATCGCCGGGCTCCACCATCTGGAGGACGAAGCGGCTGGCGTTCCAGAGTTTGTTGCTGAGGTTGCGGCCCGCCTCGATCTTGTCGTCCGTGATGCGCTGGTCGTTGCCGGGGCTGGTGCCGGAGAGGAGGGCAAAGCGCAGGCCGTCTGTGCCGAACTGCTCGAGGACGCCGAGCGGGTCGACCACGTTGCCCTTCGACTTCGACATCTTCTG
>CAYTRA010000397.1:393-2636 GCA_964439675.1 uncultured Dehalococcoidaceae bacterium | reverse complement strand
GAGACGCGCGGGTTCTCGTAGGGCAGGAAGCCGGCGAACGACGCGATCGTCGAGTTCAGGTCGTAGCCGGTGGGGATCGAGACGAGCGTCGTGCCCGTCTTGCCGGCCACCTCGTAGCCGGGGACTCGGGCGCCGTGCCACTGCACGCCCTCCACCACGTCGTGCATGAGGCCCAGCATGGTGTCCGCCGTCTCCTCGGAGACCACCCGGCGCACCTGCACCGGCTCGTACGTGCGCACGTCCGTCGGGGTCACGACCTTGGAGACGATGTACGGGCGCATGAGCATGCCGCCGTTGGCGAACGTGTTCACGGCGGTCAGCATCTGCAGGGGGGTCACGGCCAGGCCCTGGCCGTAGGAGTTGGTCGCCAGGTCCACCGGGTACCAGTCAGCGTCCGCCGGAGTGCGGTAGGTCCCCTCCGCCTCACCCGAGAGGCCCAGGTGGGTCTCCTCGCCCATGCCGAACTTGGCCACGTACTCGTAGAAGTCGTTCGGCCCCATCATGTCCGCGAGCCAGTACGCCCCCGTGTTCAGCGAGTGCTGCAGGTACTCGCGCACGCTGACCAGGCCGTACGCCTGCAGGTCCCAGTTCCGGATGGTGTAGCCGCCCACGTCCACCGCACCCGAGTCCTCGTACGACGACTCGGGCGTCACCAGCCCCAGGTCGATGGCGGCGGCGGTCGTGAGGGTCTTGAAGACCGACCCGGGCTCGTACAGGTCCGTGACGGCGGCGTTCCGCACCAGGTCCTGAAGGGCGGGGTCGTTCAGGTCCATGGTGTCCAGGTCCACCGACGGCTGCGACGTCATGGCCAGGATGGCCCCGGTGTACGGGTCCATCACGATGATCGAGCCGGAGCGCGCGTTGTACTCCACCAGCGCCTGCGACAGCGTCTCCTCCGCCATGGCCTGGATGAACCGGTCGATGGTGAGTTGGACGTCGCCGCCGGAGACGGGCTCCTTCACGCGCTGCTGGCTGAACGCGATGGGCCGCCCGCGAGCGTCGCGTTCCATGGTCATCCAGCCGTCGTTGCCCTGCAGCGTCGCGTCAAAGTCCGCCTCGATGCCCCAGAGGCCGCGGCTGTCGCGGCCCACGTAGCCGACGAGTTGCCCCGCCAGGTCTCCCTCCGGGTAGATGCGACGCGAGGAGGGCAGCAGGCGCACGCCCCAGAGGTCCAGCGCCTCCAGTTGCAAGCCCCGGCCGTACTCCACCTGGCGGGTGACCAGGACGTCGCCCAGGTCCTCCTCCGTGCCCATCTGGTAGAGGCCGTCCGGGCTGACGCCCAGGAAGTCCGCCAGCCCTCGAGCGGCGGCCAGCGCCTTCTCGTCCTCGCGCCAGAGGAAGCGGTCGATGTAGATGTCCCAGGTGTCCACGGAGGTGGCCAGCGGGTAGCCGGTGGCGTCCAGGATGGCGCCACGGGCGGCCGGCAGGGTGGCCGCGCCCTGGCGCGTGACGGCAGCCTGCTCCAGGTAGTCCTCGTGGTTGAGGATCTGCACCTGGTACAGGCGCACCATCACCGTGGCGATGGCGGCGAGCACCAGCACGCCCATCACCCAGTGACGCCACGTCAGGTGGTCCGGACGGTTCGTGCTCACCCGTCGGCCCTTCGCGATCCCTGTGCGCCCCGTGGCGAGCGCCCGTGCGGCGCCGCCCCCGAGGCGTGGTCGATCCCCGAGGTCAGTTGAACCCGGGGATCGATCCGATCAGTTCTTCCCACCACGATGGCTCCGGCAGCGGTTCGCGCTCCGGAACCTCTACGTAGCGGCGGGGGAGTGGCACCACGCTGGGCGCCGGTACATCCACGGTGATGCGCAGCGTGTCCTCCGCCGGGACCATGCCCAGCCGGCCCACTGCCTCATCCCGCAGGTGGTCGAGGTTGGACGAGGCGGCGATGCGCGCCTCCAGCAGACGGATGTGGGCGTCCAGCGACTCTCGCTCCGACTCCAGGTCGCGCAGGACGTACCCCACCTCCGCCACCTGGCTGCTCTGGAGCACCTGGAACACGCCCGCGCTGGCCACGGCCAGCAGTGCTAGCGCCACCGCCATGGTGCCGCTGACCCGCCGCCGCACCACGCCCCAGCCCGAAGGCAGCGGGCGCGGCGTGGCCGGTACGCGTCGCTCACCGGTGGTGGCGCCGTTCACGCCCGCGGTGATCCGAGGCGCGCGTGGGGCCGGGGGCCGTGCGCCGGGGACGGCGGCCATCAGGCGGCCTCCTGTCCCAGCGCCTCCGCCACGCGCAGGCGCGC
>CAYTRA010000397.1:0-383 GCA_964439675.1 uncultured Dehalococcoidaceae bacterium | reverse complement strand
TTGCTGGAACCGTACCGGGCCTGGATCCACGAACGCTACGAGGCGAAGCCGGAGCTGACGTTGGAGGGGCCGCGCAGGCGCGCGGAGCGGGCTCGGGGGTTGCGGGCCACCTCGGCGTCCGAGGGGCGCAGAGGGCGTCGCGTGACCTCGCGCAGTGTGGCGCGGTGGTTACAGGTGCAGACGGGCTGTCGAGGCGGGCAGATGCAGTCGCGCGCGTGCAGGCGGAAGAACTCCTTCACGCGCCGGTCTTCGAGTGAGTGGAAGGAGATCACCACCAGCCGGCCGCCGGCGGCCAGCACGTCGTGCGCGCCCTCGAGCGCGGCGTCCAGCTGCTCCAGTTCCCGGTTCACCGCGATGCGCAGCGCCTGGAACGTCAGCGTGGC
>CAYTRA010000396.1:0-2643 GCA_964439675.1 uncultured Dehalococcoidaceae bacterium | reverse complement strand
GAGGGTTGGGGAGAGGGGGGCCGGCGGGAGCCGGCTTCTGGCTCCGCGCCCCGAACCGTCCCTGGCGACGCCTGGCGCTGTCCGCGATGCTTGTCGCCGCCGTCGACTGGGCCTTCGCCTGGGGCGCCCACGGCCACGAGCCCCTCGTGACGGACGCGGACCTCACCGCCGCCGAGGTGGATCGGTCCTACGTCATCGGCGCCTCGACCGGGTCGCTCGACCTCGCGGGCATCGCGGTCCTGCCGGGCGAGGTGGTGGAGTTCGTCTTGGACGGTTCCGCCGGCGCGCCGCACTCGTTCGTGCTGACGGGGGCCGCCCCCGGCTCGGAGATGGACGAGTCCGTCGCTCCGGACGGCGACACCGTGATCCGCCTCCGCATCCCGGAGGACGGCGGCCTCGCCTTCACCTGCGTCATCCCCGGCCACGAGGGCCTGCACGGCAGCCTCGTCGTCGGCGCGCAACAGTAGGCACGCTCCCGGTACCCTTCGACGGGGTCGCCCACGGGTGATCGAGGCGTCCCGGCGAGCGCAGGAGCGAGCGTGACTCAGCCGCAACCACAGCCCCAGCAACAGCCACAGTTCCCGCCGCAGTTCTTCCGGCGCGAGGACATGTCCGCGGACCGCTTCTTCTACGAAGTCCCGCGCTTCGTCACCCACATCGACGACCCCACCATCGAGGCGTTGACCGCGTTCTACCGGGAGTCCGTGCCGCCGGGGGCGCGCGTCCTGGACCTCATGTCCTCGTGGGTGTCGCACCTGCCAGAGGACCGGGAGTTCGCTCGGGTGTCCGGCCTGGGCATGAACGAGCAGGAACTGCGGGACAACCCTCGGCTCACGGACCGTGTCGTCCACGACCTGAATGCCTCCCCCACCCTTCCGTACGAGGACGCCTCGTTCGATGTCGCCCTCTGCGCCGTCTCGGTCCAGTACCTCACCCAGCCCGTCGAGGTCTTCCGAGACGTGGGGCGCGTGCTGGCGCCGGGTGGGGTGTTCATCGTCTCGTTCTCACACCGGATGTTCCCGACGAAGGCCGTCGAGGTGTGGCGACAACTCGGCCCAGCGGACCGGGTGCGCTTGGTCGCGTCCTACTTCGGGATGGCGGGCGGCTTCGGCGAACCCGTCTTCGTCGACCGCTCGCCGGAGGGCGCCGACCCGCTCTGGCTCGTCGTCGCCCAACGCGCCGCCGAGGGCAACCGAGGCGCTTGAGGCCGCTCCGCGAAAATTTTGTAGCCCTCGGCGAGCCACAGCCCCCCGCACAAGATCGCGTTGCGGTCTAATACGGATCAGCGAGCCACTCCAAGGGCCCGGAGCCTCGCCACCCATGGGTTTCCGGTACCGCGCCGATGAGACGACGGGCCGGAGTAGTCAAAGGAAACATCCTTGGCTGCAACGAAGAAGCCTGCGGCGAAGCCTGCGGCCAAGCCGGCTGCGAAGCCGGCCGCCAAGCCTGCCACCAAGAAGAAGTAACTCTTCTCGGCGGCAGCCGATCCAGAACGAAAGGCCCCCGGGACGCCGGGGGCCTTTCGCATTCCGCGCTCTGCTCGAGAGTGACGAACCAGCCGTCAACCTCGACCGGTCGCTACCAACCACCAGGGCGAACGAAGCCCTACCGCCGCCCTCGACGTCCCCGCCGCTCGCGGCGGCGTCGGACATGCTCCGGGCGCGCCGTGGTCGCCTCGACGACCGCCGGCCCCTTCTCGTCGTCGTGGCGGCCGGCGCGCCGGCGCTGGACGCCGATCCCTACCACCGTCATCACCCGGTTGATGAGGCGCAGCATGAAGAAGGTGAAGACGAAGAACATCGCGGCGGTCGCCAGCAACACCAGCGGTTCGGTCGTCCCCTGGAGGTACTGGATGGCCGTGAACGCCACCGTCGCGAAGACGGTGTAGATGAGGTTGCCGCGCGCGCTCTGCACTCGTGTTCGCTCCTGCGACCGGTCGAGGGGTGGCCGCCGCCATGCTAACCGAGTCCCGTGCCACCCTCGAACGCACGGTCTCCGAGGGGGTGCCGCTAGCCGAGTTCGCGCTCCAGCCAGTCGGACAGCGCCGCGATGAAGGCGTCCCGACGCGCCGCCTGCTGCCCCACGTGGCCGGCGATCACGCGCTCCTTGAGCGCTTGCGGGTCCGCGCCCTCTGGTACGTGGAAGATCTCGATGGGGTCGCACGCGATGCGCTGGTCCACCCCTCGGTCGAACGAGAGGTTCGCCGGCATCTCCAGCCGGCGCGCCGTGGCGGGCCAGGTGCAGTCCACGGTCATCCAGAAGTCCTGCATCGGGTCGTACTGCACGCGCAGGAAGGTGTGCACGTCCGGCATCGGCGCCATCCGCACCTCCGTCATCAAGTGCGGTGGCAGCCAGGGCGAGTTCTCCGGCGTGAACTCATGCGTCGCGAGGATCACCGTGGAGGGCATCCCGATCTCCTCGAGGAGGTCGCGCAGGAGGTAGTGCTTGCCGGAGCACGTGCCGCGCCAGTCGCGCAGGATCGTCTCGGGTTGACGGTCGGAGGCTCGCCGGTACGGCATGTCCCGCACGAGGCGGAAGGCGGTGGCGGCGTCCACGCGTTCGCCCTCGTCCAGCAGCCCCCGTTCCAGGGCTTGCTCGCGTAGCAGTGGCGACAGCGCCATCACCCGTCCTCCTTCGCCAAAC
>CAYTRA010000395.1:0-2645 GCA_964439675.1 uncultured Dehalococcoidaceae bacterium | reverse complement strand
CGTGTCGCGCACCCGGGGCTGCGCCGCGGCGCGATCTACGGCGCCGCCATCATCGCGGCCTTGCTGCACGTCGTCGCGCCGGCGCCCGTCGGCGGCGGCCGGGACGACCGGTACGCCCACGATCTCGTTCACGGCATGCCGCTGCCCTCTGCCGAACTCGTGCGCTCAGGGCGTCCACGCTGGTGCTCGCTGCGCCGGTGGCTGCGTGACCTCGAGGTCACCTGGCCGTCGCTCGTACTGCCAGCCGCCGGGCGGGCGGCGAGGCTGCACGCCTTCCTCGCCGCCTTCGGGCTCGGCGCGCCGCTCGGAGAGGTCCTCGACGCCGCCGTCCGCGCTCACGCCCGAGGAGGGCTCGCCATGTGACCGCCAGCCGAAATCGGCCCCCACCTCGGTGCTCCGTACCTTTTCGGCCGGTCCGGGCCACGAGGGGCGGGACCATCCGAAGGAGGAACCATGGTCACGGTCCCCACCCCACCACCGACGCGCCTCGAGGAGTTGGCGTTGTTCCGCCACTCCATCGTCGGCGACCTGGTGGTCTCCGAGCTGCCCGACTCGACGCTGCAGGACGAGCTGCAGCGTCGGGCGAAGCGCCGCTATCGCCCTCCGGGTGCGCGCGCGTCGCGCACCTACCACTGGAAGACGCTCCAGCGCTGGCTCCTCGCCGCACGTGAGGGACTCCGGGCGCTCGAGCCCGCGTCCCGCCGGCGTGGCTATGGCCTCGCGCTCGACAATGACGCCCGGCAGTTCCTGCTCGACATGCGCGTCGAGCACCCGACGGCCGCCGCGGACCTGCTGCTCGACGCGGCCGTGAAGCAGGGCGTCGTGGCACAGGGCGCCATCTCCCTGCCCACGCTGCGCCGGTTGTACGCTCGCAGCGGCCTGTCCCGTGTCTCCGTCAGGCCCCGCAGCGTCCGCGCCCGCGACCGTCGTCGCTGGGAGACGGACCGAGCCTGCCGCGTCTGGCACACCGACGTGTGCCACGTGTGGCGTCACGTGCCCGGAGGCGGCGTCGAGAGGGTCTACGTGCATGCGCTCCTGGACGACCACTCCCGCTACGTCGTCGCCATCAAGGCCTGCGTCTCCGAGACCGAGAACGAGCTGCTGGAGCTGCTCGTCGAGGCCCTCCTGCGCTACCCGGCGCCCGAGGCGCTCTACACCGACAACGGCTCCACCTACCGAGGCGACGTCCTCGCGCTGGCCCTCGACAGGCTGGGGATCCGCCTCCTCCAGGCCGCCCCGTACGACCCCGAGGCACGCGGCAAGATGGAGCGGTTCTGGCGAACGCTGCGCCAGCGCCTGCTCGACCACGACGGCGCCACGCCGCGCTCGCTGCACGAGATGAACGCGGCGCTGCTGGCCTGGGTCGACACCGACTACCACCGCCGCCAGCACGCCGGCCTGCTGGGCGATCGGCCCGGCTCTCTGTTCCGCGACGGCATCGCCCGCCTGCCCGGCCCGAAGTCGGCCGAGGAGCTGGCCCGGGCGCTCGAGGTGCACCGGACCGCCAAGGTGCGGAAGGACGCGACCTTCTCCGTCGACGGCACGCTGTTCGAGGTCCGAGGGCGCCACCTCGCGGGCAAGACGGTGGACGTCATCCTGGACCCGTTCACGGGCAAGGTGATCCGGGTGCACCACGATGAGGTGGAGGTGCCGTTCGGTGTCTGCGACGCCCGCGCGAACGCGCGACGGGGGCGTGCGGAGCCGACGGAGGTGACCCCGTCGGCCTCGACCGACCGCTTTCAGCGCATCGCCGGCGTGCTGCAGGCGGCGCGGGAGGTGCGCGATGAGGCATGAGGCGACGCTGTCGTACTTCGGCCTGTCCCGGTCGCCGTTCGGCAAGGAGGTCGACGTCGACGACCTGTGGCTGGACCCGAGCCGGGAGCAGGCCGTGGACCTGCTGGTGGAGGCGGTGCACCGCCGCCAGCACGCGCTGGTGCGAGGAGAGCCCGGCGTGGGCAAGAACTGCGTGACCCGCGCGATGAAGGGCCGGCTGCCCGAGACGGCGTTCCGCGTCGTCTACGTCGCCAACGTCACCGTCGGCCGGCGCGACTTCTACCGCCAGCTCTCGCTGGCGCTGGGGCTGCAGCCCCACGGCACCATCGCCGCAGTGTTCGAGGCAGTGCAGCGCGAGGTGCGCGGCAGCTGGTCGGAGCACCGGATCCACCCCGTGCTGGTGATCGACGAGGCGCACCTGATGCCGGACGCGACGCTGTCGCACCTGCACGTGCTGGCGAACTTCGACATGGACAGCCGCCCGCTGCTGTCGCTGGTGCTGGTGGGGCTGCCGGAGCTGCAGGACCGGCTTCGGCTGGGTGTGCACCGGTCGCTGCTGACGCGCATCGGGACGATGGTGGACATCGGCACGACCACGCCCGACGACACCGCGGCGTACGTGCGCCATCGCCTGGAGAAGGCGGGGGCGACCCGCGAGTTGTTCGCCTCGGACGGGCTCACCATGCTTCACGAGCTCGCGGCGGGCGTGCCGCGGGTGCTGGACGCGGTCGCCGAGGGCGCGATGCGGGAGGCTGCGGCGCGCGAGGAGCGCCTCGTCAGCCGCGCGACCGTGCGCCGCGCCTGGCAGGCGACCCCCTTCGCGTAGCTCGCCGAACAACGTGGCCGTGAAGCGCACCGCGGCGTAACCCGCG
>CAYTRA010000394.1:0-2657 GCA_964439675.1 uncultured Dehalococcoidaceae bacterium | reverse complement strand
CTTCTTCCGTGGCACCGCCTCGCGCCGCGCCGGCCCGCAGCAGGGCGCGGACCTGCACGCCACCGTCACCATCGACCTCGAGGAGGCGGTGTCCGGGCTGGAGCACACCCTCGCCTACGAGCGCGTCGAGCGCTGCTCGGAGTGCCGCGCCACCGGCCAGGTCGGCGGCGCCACCAAGCCCACGTGCCCCGAGTGCAACGGCCAGGGCGAGATCCGCCGCGTGCAGCAGTCCCTCTTCGGCCAGTTCGTGAACGTCGCCATGTGCCCTCGCTGTCGAGGTGAAGGCGCGATCGTCAGCGACCCGTGCAAGGAGTGCCGCGGCCAGGGCCTGCGCCGCCAGAAGGTCAATCGCACCGTGAAAGTTCCGGCCGGCGTGGATGACGGCTCCCAGATCCGCATCTCCGGCGAAGGCGACCACGGGCCCCGAGGTGGCCCGCCGGGCAACCTCTACGTGGAGATCAAGGTGCGCCCGCACGAGGTCTTCAAGCGCGTGGACGACGCGCTGATCTACGACCTGCCGCTCAACATCGCGCAGGCCTCGCTGGGCGCGGACGTGGAGATCCCCACCATCGATGGCGACCCGGTGGAACTGAAGCTGAAGCCCGGCGCGCAACACGGACAGGTGCACGTCATCCGCGGCAAGGGCGTCCCCCACGTCCGAGGCGGCGGCCGCGGCGATCTGCTGGTGCGCACGCACGTCGTGACCCCCACCAAGCTGTCGAAGGCGCAGAAGGACCTGCTGGCACAACTCGCGGACTCGCTCGGCACGCCGGACATTCCCGACGAAGACCCCTCCGTCTTCGACCGCATCAGGAACGCCTTCTCCTAGCAGACCTTCGCCGAGGTACGCATGGCCCGACCGGACGACCGCTGGTATGAGGCGATCGTCCGGGCGGACGCCCGAGACGCCGAGGCCGTGGCGGCCGCCCTCGACATCGCCGGCGCTGCCGGCGTCGCCATCGAGCCGGCGCTCCGGACGCTGGACGGCGCGGACTTCCAGTACGAGGAACTGACGGACCGCCCCTGGACCGTGCGCGGCTCCTTCCCCGCCCCCTTCGAGGAGCCCGAGCGACAGGCTGTCCGGGATGCCCTGCACGCCCAGTCACTCACGGCGAGCATCGAGGTGGAGTTCCGCCAGGCAGCGCAGGTGGACTGGGCGGAGGAGTGGAAGAAGTTCTACCACGTCCAGCACATCGGCCAGCGCCTCGTCGTCCGCCCCTCGTGGGAGCCGTATGACGCGAGGCCCGGCGAGGTGGTCATGGATCTCGATCCCGGCGCGGCCTTCGGCACCGGCGAGCACGAGACCACCCGCCTCTGCCTCGCAGCCGTCGAGCACTACCTCCGCGAGGCCGACCGCGTGCTCGATGTCGGTGCCGGCTCGGGCATCCTCGCCATCGCCGCCCGCCTCCTCGGCGCCGCCACGGTGCACGCCCTCGACATCGATGCCGACACGATCCCCGTCGCCCGCGAGAACGCCCGTCGCAACGGTGTCGAAGACGAGATCGAGTTCGCCACCGGCTCCGTCGGCCCGGACTGGCCCTGGACTGGCGAGGACAACCGCCGACCCGAGGGCTACGACCTCGTCCTCGCAAACATCTCCTCGCTCGTCATCGAGCGCCTCGCCTCCCACCTCGCGAGGGCAGTACGCCCCGGCGGTCTCCTGGTGACAAGCGGCTTTATCCTCCGCGACGTCGACGAGGTCCGGCCCTACCTCGCCGCCGTCGGCCTCGCGGAGGTGGCCCACGAGACCGAGGGCAACTGGGGCGCCTTCATCTCCCGGCGGTAGACTCCTCAGAACGTTCTTGACATCTTGATGCATGGTGATGATGCTTTGATGCATGAGGACCACGATCACCATCGATGACGCGCTCCTCGCTGAGGCGAAGGAAGTGGCCGCGCGTTCCGGCCGCACCCTGGGTGCCGTGGTGGAGGATGCGCTTCGAGAGTCCCTTGCTCGCGTACGCGATGTGCAGCGACCTGACCGGCGAATCGAACTGCCGGTGTCGCAGCGGACAGGCGGCGTGCTCCCAGGGGTGGATCTGCATAGCAATGCTGCTCTCCTCGACCTGATGGAGGAGGCGGAAGCGAATGCTGCTGCCCGACGTTAACGTCCTCATCGAGGCCTTCCGAACGGACTCCGCGTACCACCGTCAAACTCGAGCGTGGCTCGAAGATGCCCTCCGAGGGTCGGAACCACTCGGGCTCTCAGACCTCGTGCTGAGCGGATTCATACGCGTGGTGACGAACCACCGCATCTACGCCGATCCCAACACCATCGATGAGGCACTCGACTTCGCGAACGCTCTGCGCGAGGAGCGGAACGTATCGATGATCCGGCCGGGCCCACGGCACTGGGAGGCATTCGAGCGGTTGTGCCGGGAGGTAAGGCCCCGCGGCCCCCTCGTCCCTGACGCCTACCATGCTGCGCTCGCCATCGAGTCCGGTTGCGAGTGGGTCACATTCGACCGCGACTTCGCCCGGTTCCCGGGATTGCGCTGGCGGCACCCGCTCGCCGCGCGATAGGGCGCCCAGCCCTTAAGCCTTCGGCAGGAACACCTGCTCCGTCCACGTGAGCGGATCCACGTTCACCCCGTAGATCGTCATCTCCCAATGCAGGTGCGGGCCCGTCGAGAACCCCGTGGACCCCATCTTCGCGA
>CAYTRA010000393.1:0-2659 GCA_964439675.1 uncultured Dehalococcoidaceae bacterium | reverse complement strand
TGATCGCGGGGTTTAGTTCGCCGGGGGCAAGGTTGCGGGTGTCGCCGATGAGGCCCTGTTGGCCGCCACCGCCCAGCATTCCGCCGAAAATGTTGAGCAACGCCATGCCTGACTTGACGTTTGGCCACGATGTCGGGTCCGAGAATCCGGCAGGGAGAACCGACTCTTTCGCGCCACCCTCGCCGATGTTGCGGAGCTGACTTAGAACAGAATTGCCGCCGCCAGCACCACCGAGTGATGCGCCGCCACCACCACCGCCTCGGACGGGACCGCCAGCAGCGGCTACGCCATCACCGCCCATCGGGACAACCCAGGCGTAGAAGCCGGGCATGGACGACGGGTTCGCCGATCCAACGCCGCCGAACGATCCAACGCCGCCGACTGGTCGGTAGTAATGCTTCTCAAACTGCTTATCGAGAGCGCCCGCAGCGTTGCCGCCGTATTGCGCGCCGCCACCCGTACCGCCGCCGCTCTCAAAGTTGACGCCGTTGGGAAGTGTGGCCGCCATGTGACCGGACTGGCCGGGGTATGGGTTGACGCCAATGTTCAGCGCGCCGGGCATGTAGCCGGGCAGGAACCCGAACTTTGCCGCCTGCTCATCAGTAGCGAAATCCACTGTGGTAAAGAGTCGACCAGGCGTAGATGTGCCAGTGTCCAACACTTCCACAAGGTCTGAGATAGCCCCTGAGCAGTCGGCCAATCCGCCGACCAGATCGGACGCCGGTCCGTATTTAGTACGGCCACTGGCCGCTTGGGCCAAGGCCATCATCGCGGCAACGTTGCCGTTAATTCCGCGTCCAAGTCCGCTGGCAGCCCCGCCGCCGCTTCCAGTCGAGCCGGGGCCGCGTCGTCCGCCGCCGCCGGTGCCACCGCCACGCGCGGCCTCGCGCTGAGCCTTATCGGCCTCGCGCTGAGCGACCTTTGCCGCCTTATCCGCCTCGCGTTTCGCCTTATCCGCTTCACGCTGGGCGTCCCTTGCTGCTTTATCCGCTTCGCGCTTCTCGGCCTTTGCCGCCTTATCAGCCTCGCGCTGAGCCTTATCGGCCTCGCGCTGGGCGACCTTTGCTTCCCTGTCCCGCGCCTGGGCGTCTCTGATCGCATCGGCGAGGCCACCACCGATTCGGTACTCATTAATCTCAGGAATATCCGGCCGCGCGCCGTCATTGCGAGGACGACCCGACAGCGCATCGTTAATCGCATCGCCGAGGCTGTCGCCGGGCTTATGGTTGAAGGTCGGCGCACTGCCCGTCAACGCCGAATTGATAGCGTCGCCCAGGCTGCCACCGACATCGGCGGCCGTCCCGTTATCGCCGGAACGCGAAACCGGTCCATCGTCGCCAGCGTCATCGTCGAAGAAGTTCCGCCAGATGCGTTGTGGAATCTCCCAGGGGTGCGTGAAGTCGTGTCCCCAGTCCCGACCGGATAGTCCCTTGCCTTGGTTGGGGCCGAGATTCTTGTTAATCGTGGGCTCACGACCCTGCCATGATTCGGGAAGGTGTTCCTGCACCCACCTGACAGCGCCCGCAGCCCCAGCGATCTCGATCAGCGGACCGGCGATTTTCCCGAGAGCGGCAGCGAGGGCTGGTGCGCGCTGCTCAAGCTTGCCGAGAAGATCACTGACGTTCGAAATGCCGTCCTTCGCACCATTGAACGCGTCCACCAACTGCATGGCGGCGTCCTTGGTGTCGTTTATCGCACCGATGCCAGACGACACCGACGAGATCGAATCGGCCAGTCCGCCCACCGATGTACTTGCGTTGTCGACCACATCCCGCAAGCGACCGAGGCCGCGACCGATGAAATTATCCGAGCCGGTGATGTTCTGAATGTTGGCAAGCCCGCCGGATATTCCATCCAGCGCGGAGGACACATCCCCGGCTGCACCTTTGATGTCGCCGGAGATGACCTTGCTGAGGACAGAGTTGACACGATCTTTAACGACCGACCCCAGGGCGCCGCCGAGTGCAGTTCCCAGCGTAATCCCGGCGTTCTTGCCGGACTTCTCGGCTTCCGTCCCAAGATCTTTACCGATTGTGGTGCCGACGTCCTTGCCGGTGTCTTTCGTGGCATCCTTGGCGCCCTTGTCGACCGACTTGCCGACATCCTTGCCGGTGTCTTTGGTCTCGTCCTTCGCGCCCTTGTCGATCTGCTGCCCGACATCTTTGCCGGTGTCCTTGGTCTCTTTCTTGGCGCCCTTGTCGATGGCCTTCCCGGCATCGCCGCCCGACTTCTCGGCCTTGCCCTTGTCGACCTTGACCTCGACGGTCGCGCCTTTTTTAGCCTTGTCGAACGCGGCGGCAATGCCCTTTTCTAGAGACTTCGTGTCGGGAACGAGGGTCACCCAGTGCTCAATTGCCACGGGATCTCCTCTCTGCTCTCTCCGCGATACGTCTCTGGAATTCGTCGATCGACATCACCGATGCGCTCATTCCGCCCATGAGCGGGGCCTCAGTCGGCCGTTCACTGCTGTAGTCAGGTCGCGGAATCGGCTTCGGACGGTGACGGGGGAACTTCTGCTGTGCATCGGCGGTGTTCTGCCACGCCAGGATTGCCGTCAGATCAACTAGGCCGGCGACGAGATGATCGGTTGTCGACCATCCCTTTTCGACCGAGTTGAAGAACGCCGACCCGGGCGGGCTGGCATAGATGAACGCGTGCA
>CAYTRA010000392.1:0-2662 GCA_964439675.1 uncultured Dehalococcoidaceae bacterium | reverse complement strand
TTCCTTGGTCTGTTTCACGTCGTCCCCGGCGAACCAGGGATGCGACAAAAGCGGGTTAGGTCAGGCTGCGGTTGGCTGTGCAGAGTGCCGTGTATCACTGGACACTCTGGTCAAAAAAAGATCATCAGTGCCGACACCCAAGTACTGGGCGATGCGAACGGCGGGCTCAACCTCAAGGGTGTCCACGTCGCCGCGAAGGAGCCGACCCAGATAAGAGTGGGACCGCCAACCTGCGGCTGCCGCCAACTCCCGCTGCGTCACCTCCTGCACGATCATCAGCCGCGCGAGCTTCTTTCGGTCAGTGAGTCGCATGTATATCTCCGGGGGTGGTGTCCAAGTCTGCTGTCTCATGATCGTAACCTATCTAGTCCGTAGTGTCCAGCGAATGACTACAACCTACATCGGCTGGTGCCCAAGCGCAAGGGGTGAGTTTCCCGCAAGTTCCCGCGCCGCAACGCTTGCACGGAAGAAAGTTGCCTGTAAGTTGGTGCCCAGCGTGTCGCGGCGACCAGTGCCCATGTCGCTGGACACCCCGCCCCACATCTACTGAACTAGTGGTGACCGAAAGGAGGTACACACGATGACCACACGACTCTGGCTCCTAATCGAAGCCTGGCTGGACGCCCAGATGTTCCGCCCCACCCAGTCCCAGCTCGCCGGCAAGCTCGGCGTAACCCGATCCGCCGTGTCGCAGTGGAAGCACGGCCAGGCGAGGCCGACACCGGAGAACCTGCGCGACCTCGCCGACCTAACCCGCATACCGTACGTGGACCTCCGAACCGCAGTAATCGAAGACCTCGGTTACCTACTAGATGAGGAGGTGGGGAACGATGACACACGTTCCGCCGCCAATGCGCAGGCCGGGGTGAGCCCGGCCTACAGTGCTACCGAGACGGAGAGTGAGGCTGCATCTCGATCACCCGAGGAAGCAACCAGTCCACCGCCCAGGCAAGGGCGTCGGCGTCCAGGCCAGCCCGGATGAGCGCCACCCCCTGATCTCGCACCAGTGCCACCTCGTCCCTGAGTTCTGGCACTTCCACCACGCGCACTCCCAGCGCTTCCACCACACGAAACATCCCGATCCCCGACGTACTAGTCTCCACGCAGCTCCACTGCTGCACAGGTGTAATCGTAAACGCTTGCACCGACAGTCCGTCACCAGACACAACAAAGACGCCCCGGCAACCCCCCATATCAGAGGGTCGCCGGGGCGCTGTGGTGTTTGTGGGGTGTCAGGATTCGATCTGCGGTAACGCTCCAGCCAAGGATGCGCCCGACACAGCAGCCGCGCCAGCGTACGCATCCGGGGTCAGGTGCCCGTAAATGTCGCTCGTGGTCGTCACCGACTCATGCCCCAGCCTCCGCTGCACCACCGTCAACGGCACACCGCCAAGGATCAGCGCCGAGGCGTGAGAGTGGCGCAGACTGTGCAGGTCCGGGCGTTTGCCGATCTTGGCAGCCTCCACCGCACGACGCCACACACGCGGGTGGAAGTGCTGCGACTGTACCCGGCCCCCCTGCTTCCCAGTGAATACCAGATCATCGGCAGCCAGCCCCTGCAGGTGCTCCCGCAGCATCGACACAAGCGGTTCAGCGATCGTCACCGTCCGCCGGCCACGCCTAGACTTCGGGGAGCCAAGGTAGACGCCGGTGGCACCCTTCTTCCACGATCGGCTGATCGTGATCACCCCGGTGGTGCCGTCGAGCTGCACGTCCCCGGCCTGTAGTGCGGTGGCCTCGCCCCAGCGCATGCCGGTTCCGTACATGGTCGCCACGAGTGGTTTCCAGTAGTCGGGGATGTGGTCGTAGATGGCGGTGAACTCGTCCGGCTCGAGGAACACGCGCTCGGTGTGCTCGTGGTCGGACGGGAGCCGCACACCCTTTGCCGGGTTCACAGGCAGGTCGTGATCGGACTTGGCGGCCTCCAGGACGGTGGAGAGGAACCGTTGAGCGTTCTCAATGGACTTGGGGGAGTAGGTGACCACGGGCGGCTCTGGTCGATCTTCCCGTGCAGCACGTTCACGCGCCCGCTGTGACCGGTGCGTCTCTTGCTTGCGCTGCCAGGCCACCCAGTCCACCACGTCGTCGCGGGTGATGGCGTCCACGGGGAGGTTCCCGAGGCGGGGTAGCCAGGTGCGGTCGGCCATGCGCTTGTAGTCGGCTACGGTGCCGGGGGTGGCGTGCGCCTCAAGGGCGGCTAGATGTTTGGTGAGGTAGTCGCGCAGGAGTGGCTTGTCGGTGGTTGCGCGTCCGGTGCGGCGGGTGAGGATGGCTAGTGCCGCTTCGGGTCCGAGCTTCTCGATGAGCCCTTTCATTTCCACGGCACCTTCGCCGGTGGCGATGGTGGGGGTCCACCTGAGTTTGCCGTCTTGGCGGTAGGCGATGCGCCAGACCTGGGTGCCGTCTTTGTTGGTGCGGCGGTGGATGCTGGCCATCGGGTGACCTCCTGTTGCACGTGGTTACGTGTGGTTGCCCATCACCAGATGTTACCGGCCCCTGTTACCCTCGGTTAGAGGGTGGGTGTTGCACGCCCTCTGACCTGCGGTTTTAGTGGGGTGGCTGACGGGGCTTGAACCCGTGCTCCCTGGTGTTGGTAGTGTGCGGTTTTCGTTGCGATTCCAACGGTTTTGACAGCAGGGCCACCTCGTGTTAGACCCCGCCA
>CAYTRA010000391.1:0-2669 GCA_964439675.1 uncultured Dehalococcoidaceae bacterium | reverse complement strand
GTCCAGCGCCTCCAGTACGTCCTCGATGATCAGCCGCGCCTCGTACGCCTCGATGGCGGCGGGCGATGGGTTCGGGCTCATGGCTAGATTCCTCTCTGAGTTAACAAGGAAGGCCGCACCCTCACTCGGGTACGGCCTGGGTACGTTCGGCGCCACACGGGGCACCTGATGGGCGAATCGGGCTACGTCAGGGCTTGTCGCCGTACCCCGCTTCCCGTAACAGCTCCACAAGGTCGCCGAAACGGAGCATCGCGAGATACTTACCCGCGTCCTCGCCCTGACCGTTCGACCGGAACACGACGACGGGTAGGCCAGTGTTCTTCTCGGCCTGCTTCACCCAGCCGATCGGGTTCAAGTCGGACCGGGCCTTGACCTCGAACGACAGGCCGACAGTTCCGGTGATGTCAGCACCAGACCTACCGGCGCCCGTCGACTCAGCGAACGGCCAACCGTTCGACTGCAGATACTCGGCCACGACCTTCTGGGTTCGGTAGCCCCTCCTCTTGCGATTCTGGCTCATTCGTCGTCCTCCAGTTCGTCGAGTAGGTCGAGTTGCCCGGGGATCTGCTCGGGTTGGTAGTTGCAGCCAGGACAGCCAGCGAACGGGCAGGTGGTGCAGTGATCGCTCATCGGTCAGAACGGCGGAGTAGACGAGTCGGCACCAGTCCCCCACGGGTCCGCAGCCGGAGCAGACGGACGTGGCGCATCAAACTTCGGAACCACACCCACAGTCCGGGCATTGACCCCATACGCCGTCCTGGTCTCGCCGTCCTTCTCATACTCGCGAGACCTGATCGTGCCCGTCACAACAACACGGACACCCTTCACAACAGCCTCAGCCAAAGCCTCAGCCTGCTTGTCCCACGCGGTGCAGTTCCACCAGGTAGTGCCATCGTCCTCCCACCCGGCCTGAGTCTTCTTGCGGTGATTGTCCGCAACTGAGAACCGGAGGAACGCGGTACCTGACTGTGAGAACTTGAGCTCAGCCTGCCCAACGTTGCCAGTGATCGTGATGTCTGCCATGTCATGCTGCCTTTCGTTTGGATTGCTTTAGATCTCTGGGTCATCTTCTGTGGGCATCCAGTCCCAGAACCCGCCACGGCGGATCTGGAGCGGCATCGCCCGGTCTTCCTCGCGGTCGCCACGCCACCGCTTCACGTTCGCCACGGATGGCTTGTCACCCGGGCTGAGCATCGATGTGTCCCATGCCAAGCCGACCCCGAACTCGGGCCAGCCGAGCAGCGCCGACGATCCGCGCGGGGACATGTTCCGCTCCCCGTCACCGCCCAGAGCCTTACCCGCGTGAGCCTCCATCACGAGCACCACGCCACGCTCCCGGATCGCATCGAGTGTTGCGATCACCTGCGCGGCGTCGTCCTCCTGGTTCAGCCCCCGAGGGGTGAGCTTGTACAGCGGCCCGATGACGAGTAGGTCGGTCGGGTATCGGTCGAGGATGCTGTGGATCATCGACACGTCGCGCTCTTTGGTCACGTCGAGTCGCCCGGTGCAGTGCAGGCGGATCGACTCGGCCGGATCGCGGCCAGCCTTGAACGCCGCCCTCGTGACCGTGCCTCGCGCCCGCCGTCTCCACTGCCGCTCCGTGTTCTCCGCATCGATCACGGTCACACGCACCGGCTCGATCGGGTTGAACTTCGTCGGGTGAATCCCGGCCGCAGACAGGATCGCTATCTGCCGGATCAGGGTGGACTTGCCCAGCCCCTCACCACCGGTCACGACCAGGCGGTCCATGCGCTCGAACAGGTTCGGCACAACCCAGTCGTACTCGTCCTCCACCGCGAGTACCTCGGCCAGCGTCGGAATGTCCACGCTCGTTTCGTAGTCCGACGCGATGGCTTCGATCTCTCGGCGGGCGATGGTGAGCTTCGATGCGGCGTCCACACTCTCGTCACCGGCCAGCTGCGTGAGTCGAGCCCCGGCCGATCGCAACCGGCGAGACTGCCCAGCGTCCGCAACCTGCCGGGCGTAGTACCCCACGTTTGCGGTGGTTGCCACACTGCCGGTCAGGTCGGTCAGCATGGTTGCTGACCTGACCCGGCTGGAGAGTTCCTCGTGTGCCCGGATCGCGCCCCATGTGGCGATGGTGTCGGTGGGGTCACCGGTCGCATGCCTGCCGACCAGTAGCGAGTACAGGGCTCCGAGGGTGTGGTTGCCGAAGTCGCCGGGCGCTACGTGAGGGATCACCTCACGGAACTTCCCAGGGTCGAGGAGCAGCGACCCGATGATCGCTTTCTCTTCTTCGGAGGTATCGATCCTCTCGTCTAGGAGTACATCCACTGTTGGTTACCTCTTCCGTCACGCTTGGGTGCTGGGCGGGATGGTCGTGCTCGCTCGGCGGCGAACTTCTTCTCGTTGAGCATCCAGTTGCGCCAGGTGGCTACCCAGTCCCTCTTGACCGCATTGGACCCAGTGGCGGCGGTCCAGTGGTTGATGAACTTCTGGGTCTCGAATCGGATATCGACTTCGGGGACGTTCTCTCGCGCCCATGTCTGCATCCGATCGGTGACGGTGAAGTTGTCGGGGATTCGTGTGCCGCGCCTGGCGTTCGACTTGTCGGACGCGGCCCCATCCTCGTTAGAGGATGTTGCCGTTGTAAGTTGCTGTTGCTGTTGCTGTTGTAGGGCACTGGCTAACCCTGCCCCTGGGGTAGC
>CAYTRA010000390.1:0-2688 GCA_964439675.1 uncultured Dehalococcoidaceae bacterium | reverse complement strand
GATCCCCATGCCGGAGACGAGGCGTCCCGGCAACGGCCACGAACTGGTGGTCCTGGACGCGCGCGAGAACAACCTCAAGGGACTGGACATCACCTTCCCCCTGGGTACGTTCATCGCCGTCACGGGCGTCTCCGGTTCCGGCAAGTCGTCGCTGGTGAACCAGATCCTGTCGAAGGCGCTGGCGCACGAACTGAACGGTGCGCGAGAGAAGCCCGGCGCGCACGACCGCATCATGGGCGTCGGCTACCTCGACAAGGTCGTGGTCATCGACCAGTCGCCCATCGGGCGGACGCCTCGGTCGAACCCCGCGACGTACACCGGGCTGTTCACCATGGTGCGCGACCTCTTCGCCCAGAACCCGGAGGCGAAGGCACGCGGCTACGGCCCCGGCCGCTTCTCCTTCAACGTGAAGGGCGGGCGCTGCGAAGCCTGCAAGGGCGACGGCTACAACCTCATCGAGATGCAGTTCCTCCCGGACGTCACCGTCCCCTGCGAGGTCTGCAAGGGCGACCGATACAACCGTGAGGCCCTGGAGATCCTGTTCCGAGGCAAGAACATCGCCGAGGTCCTGAAGATGACCGTGACGGAGGCTCTCGAGTACTTCGAGGCGTTCCCGGGGCCTCGTCGCAAGCTGGAGACGCTGAAGGACGTGGGCCTGGGCTACATCCGCCTCGGCCAGCCCGCCACCACGCTCTCCGGCGGCGAGGCCCAGCGCATCAAGCTGGCCACCGAACTGTCGAAGCGCTCCACCGGCCGCACGGCCTACATCTTGGACGAGCCCACCACCGGCCTCTCGTTCTCGGACGTCGAGGCGCTCCTGCACGTCCTGCAGCGCCTCGTGGACGGCGGCAACACCGTCATCGTCATCGAGCACCACCTGGACGTCATCAAGGGCGCCGACTGGGTCATCGACCTCGGCCCCCAGGGCGGCGCCAGGGGCGGCGAACTCATCGCCGCCGGCACCCCGGAGCACGTCGCCACCGTCGAGTCCTCCATCACCGGCAACTTCCTCCGCGACGTCCTCGCGAAGCACGGCGGCGGCGCGCAGCCCCCGAAGAAGACGCGCACCTCGAAGCCCGCGGCCGCCGCCGCAGCGGGCAAGACGAAGCCGACGACGAAGGCCAAGGCCGCCGCGAAGCCGAAGGCAGAGGCGGAGACGAATGGTGCGAAGGCGGCGTCTACCTCGAAGGGGCGAGCGCGGAAAGTGAAGGCCTAGCCCCCCACCCGCAACCGCTCGTGCATCGAGGTGATGCGGCGGACGAGCATGATCGCGAGGACGCCCGAGGCGATCTGGAGGGCGAGGCCGGCCATGATGAGCAGGTCCGCGCCGAGCCACGTCTCGAAGTCGATGCTGCTGTCGCCGCGGACGGCGCTGAAGAGGCCTCCCACGACGCCGGCGGCGAGGTAGAGCGCCCACCACCAGCCCAGCATTGGCGAGGAGCCGCGGATCGCCCACTCCGTCGAGCCCGGGGCGTCCGAGGGCGTCTGGGACGCTCGCCAGAGCGCGGACATGACCTGGTACGGCCGGAAGATGTTCATGATTGGGATGAACCACCAGCCGACGGCCCAGGAGGCGCTCCAGCGCACGCCCTGCAGGCCTCGACGCTCCACGTTCACCCACGCCAGGTGGAGCCACATCAGGAACGTCGTCGCCGTAAACAGCAGCGCGATGAACGCCAGCCCGCCCGCCGAAGCGACCAGGCTGTCGGAGGTCTCGAGTTCATCGATCGACACTCGCCGGCCCGCATCGAGGGCCGCGACCAGCGTCATCTCGTTCAGGTACGCGATGATGCCGAAACCCGAGACGAGCATCGAGATGATGAGCGCCGCGACCGTCCAGCCGGCGCGTGTGCTCAGGCGCTCGAACCCCTCGCCGCCGGTCGTAGCGGTCGAGGGGCGGGCAGGCTCGGACCAGTCGGCGTAGGACGGCGTCGAGGTCGGCGTGGCGGCCTGCGTCCATGCGGGCGCCTCGGGCTGTGGGCGCGTCGAGGGCAGTCCCACCGCGGGCCCGACCGCGACTCGCGTTCCCTCGCTATCCGCCTCAACTCGTCGAGGCGTGCCGCACGCCGCGCAGAAGCGGTCGGAGTCCTCTACCTGCTTGCCGCAGTTGGTGCAGTACGCCATGCCTACCCCGATCTGTCGCCTCATCCGGCATCTTAACCGGCACATTCGCGGCCAAGACAACCGGGCCTGACAATCTAAGAGTGACCGTGCCGCTGCTCGTCCTGGGCGTGGTGGTGGTGCTGATCGCGGTGCGACAGGTGGGAAGCCTGCGCCTGCAGATCTGGCAGGTCATGCTGCTGGGCGCGGCGGCCATGCTACTCACCGGCGCCATCGCGCCCCGGTCCGCCCTCGGAGCCATCGACCTCGACGTGATGTTGTTCCTGTTCGGCATGTTCGTGCTGGGACGCGCACTGGAGGACTCCGGCGTGCTGGCGGACCTCTCGCACCGCCTCTTCTCCCGAGCACGCAGCGTGGACGCCCTCGTGGCGCTCATCCTCCTCGGCGCCGGGGCGGCCTCGGCGGTCGCGATGAACGACACAGTGGCGGTGGTGGGGACGCCAGTGGTGATCCTGCTCGCGCGGGCGCACGGCATCCGGCCGCAACTGGCGCTGCTCGCACTGGCGTTCGCCGTCACCGCCGGCAGCGTACCCAGCCCCATCGGCAACCCCCAGAACCTCCTGGTCG
>CAYTRA010000389.1:0-2690 GCA_964439675.1 uncultured Dehalococcoidaceae bacterium | reverse complement strand
GAGGACGTGGTCTATTCGTGGGAGCGCCTGAAGGCGCCGGACTCCGTGAACGCCGTGAACGTGGAGGACATCGTCTCCATCAACGCGGTGGACGACCACACGCTGGAGTTCGTGACCGCGGCGCCCACGGCCATCTTCCTGGAGAAGCTGGCGGACGCGAACAACCTCTGGGTGCTGCCGGCGGAGTCCGCCACGGACTACCAGTTGACCACCACGCCCATCGGCAGCGGGCCGTGGATGCTCCAGGACTACCAGGTGGGCTCGAAGCTGGAGTTCGTCCGCAACCCCAACTACTTCCAGCCGGACATCCCGTACCTGGACGGCGTCACGGAGAACATCATCCCGGAGTACGCCAACGCGCGAGCGCAGTTCGAGGCGGGCAACCTGGACGTTGTCGGCGTCACGGCGGACGACGTGCTGGACATGTACTCCCAGGGCAACGACTGGCAGTGGGTGGGCGTGGTCCTGGGCGGCGTGATGTACGGCTTCTTCTCGTCGCCGGAGATGGACCCGGAGGCGCCCTGGCAGGACGAACGCTTCCGCATCGCGGTGTCCATGGGCCTCAAGCGCGACGACCTGATGGAACTCGCGTACAACATCCAGGCGCTGGAGGATGCGGGCCTCAGTCCGTCCTCTGCCTGGAACAATGTGGTCTCCGTCACGCTGGGCAAATGGTGGCTGGACCCACAGTCGGAAGCACAAGGGCCGACGGCCGCGAACTTCCAGTACAACCCGGAGGAGTCGGCACGGCTACTGGCCGCCGTGGGTGCGGAGGGCGCCCCCATGAAGTGGCAGTACGCCGGCCAGCGCTACGGCGCCACCTTCGACCGAGTCGCCGAGGCGATCGGCCAGATGCTCGCGGACCTGGGCCTCACCATTGAGCCGGAGGTGCAGGACTACAACGCGACCTACTTCCCGCAGACGCGCGCGGGGAACTTCCACGGTCTGGCCATGGGCATCACGCCGGCCTACCCGGAAGTGTCCGGCTTCATTGACCGGTTCTTCAGCAGCGGCTCCTCCAACGCCAGCAAGGTCAACGACGAACGCATCAACGAGCTGCGTTCGCAACAGGCCTCCGAACTGGACGAGGACGCCCGCCTGGAACAGATCCACGAGATCCAGCGGATCAACGCGGAGTTCATGCACTACATCCCGTTCCCAACCGGTGCGGGCACCTCGTTCACCGCGTACCAGGCCCCCGTCCGTGGCATCCGCAACACGCGAGGCTACGGGCAGGCCACGGACGAACTGGCGCACTACTGGCTCGACGTCTAGCAGCCGGGCACACGCGAGGGCTGCCGAGCCTCCAGGCGGGTCAGCCCTCGCTAGGTGGGATGCAGTATGAGTAGCGACGGGGGCAGCGCGCTGCAGGGCGTCCGCGTCCTGGACTTCGGGCAGATCCAGCAGGGCCCGTTCGCGGGCGTCCTGTTGTCTGATATGGGGGCGGACGTCCTGAAGGTGGAGGAGCCCGGCGGCGAGGCACGCCAGGGCGCCGACGAGCGCGGCTTCTCCGGTATGCACGAGGCGAACAACCGGGGCAAGCGCAGCATCACCATCAACCTCCGCGAGGAGGCCGGCCGCGAGGTGGTCCGGCGCCTGCTGCCCTCGGTGGACGTGGTGCTGGAGAACTTCCGCCCCGGGCGCATGACGGAGTGGGGACTGGGCTACCCGGACCTCTGCGCCATCCGGCCGGACATCATCATGGGCTCCGGCTCCGGCTGGGGCCGCAAGGGCCCTTGGGCCGACCGAGGCGGCTACGACCACGTGGCGCAGGCCTTCAGCGGCGTCATGTCGGAGCAAGGCGGCGGCTCCGCGCTGTCGCCGCAGGCGCTCATCGGCGGGTTCGCGGACAGCATCGGCGCGATGATGCTGGCGTACGGGATCATGACGGCGCTCTACTACCGAGAGCGCACCGGGCAGGGCCAGCACGTGGACGCCTCGCTCATCGGCTCCATGCTGGCACTCCAGCAGCGCCCGATGACCATCTACATGGGCACCGGCCACCAGCCCGGCTTTGAGTATCGCCGCAGCGCCACGTACACCCACTACCAGGCGCAGGACGGCCTCTGGGTCGCCATCGCCGCCAACACGCAGGCGATGTGGGAGCGCCTCTGTGACGCCCTCGAACGCCCCGACCTCCGCGAGGACGGCCGGTTCCGGGGCCCGTTCGACCGCGCGCGGAACAAGGACGTGCTAGTGGCGGAGATGGAGCACCAGTTCACCACGCGGCCGCAGGAGCACTGGCTGGACCGCCTGTCCGAACACGACGTGCCCCACGCGCCGGTGCTGGACTACCCGGCCGTGGTGGAACACCCACAGTTCACGGAGAACGGGTACGTACAGGACATCGACCACCCGGTCTTCGGCGCCATGAAGATGGTGGGGCCGCCGGTGCAGATGTCGCTGACCCCGCCTCGGATCCAGGGGGCAGCCCCCGTGGCGGGGCAGCACACGGAGGAGATCCTGCTCTCCGTGGGATACACCTGGGACGACATCCTGGCCCTGCGAGAGCGCGGCGCCATCTGACCGATACGACCGAGGCACAAGACGAACGGTTAGGCTGTCGCGGGCTGCAGTAGACGGCCGCGTGGAAGGGAACGCCGGTGGACTCCTTCCGGCATCGAGTAGCCATTGCCGGGGTGGGGGAGACAGACTACTCCACCAACTCCGGCCGCTCTGAGATCGTCCTG
>CAYTRA010000388.1:0-2692 GCA_964439675.1 uncultured Dehalococcoidaceae bacterium | reverse complement strand
CGGGCGTGGACTACCAGGCGATCTTGGAGCAGGCGCAGCAGGAGGCGGACAGCCTGATCTGGGACGGCGGCAACAACGACTTCCCGTTCCTGCGCCCGGACCTACACATCGTCCTCACGGACGCGCTCCGCCCGGACGACGCGAGCCGCTACCACCCCGGCGAGGCCACCCTGCGGATGGCGGACGTCGTCCTGGTGGCGAAGGTGAACGCGGCCTCCGCAGCCGACGTGGAGCACGCCACCCGCGAGGCGAGACGCCTCAACCCGTCCGCGACCATCGTGCGCGGAGCCTCGCCCGTCGTCCTCGACGATCCGGAGGCGGTCCGCGGCCGCGAGGTGCTGGTCGTGGACGACGGGCCCACGCTGACGCATGGCGGCATGGCGTACGGCGCGGGGTACGTCGCGGCGGTGGAGGCTGGCGCGAAGGTCGTCGACCCTCGCCCCTTCGCCGCGCCCTCCATCCGCGAAGCGCTCGATCGCTACACGCACCTGGCGGACGTGCTGCCGGCGCTGGGGTATGGCGACGCGCAACTTGAGGCGCTCCGCCAGAGCATCGCCGCCGCGCCGGTCGACCTCGTGGTCTCCGGGACGCCGATCGACCTGGCGGCGCTGGTGGATGTCCCGCAGCGCATCATCCGCGCACGCTACGAGTTCGCCGAGACAGGCGAGCCGACACTCGGCTCTATTGTGGACGCCGCCCTGGAGCGGCTGGGGATCACGGAAGGGAGTGCACGATGACTACCGACAACGATGAACTCCTGGAAGGCGGACCGGAGCAGATCTGTGCTCAATGCGGCCACGCCGAGTCCGCGCACCTGCACCGCGACCACGAACTGCCAGGGCAGACGGTGCAGCAGACCTACTGCGAGATGTGCGACGACGAACACGACTTCGTCCCCGCGCCGGACTAGCGCCGCTAGCAGCCCAGCCGTTCCGCGAGGGCCACGAGGTCCGGCGCGACGATGTCGAACTCCGCGCGCAGCGCCACGTCGCGCTGCCGCCCCGGGCCGTACTCGTACGGGCGAGGGATGAAGGCTGTCCGGGCGCCGGCGGCGTCCCGCGCCGCGATGAGGTCGCTCTGGTGCGCCGCGACCATCATGCATTCCTCGCCGCGCAGGCCCAGCAGGCGGCACGCCTCGCGGTAGGACTCCGGGGCCGGCTTGTAGTGACGGGTCACCTCCGCGCCCAGGATGCAGTCCCAGGGGAGGCCGGCGCGCTTCGCCATGTCCACCATCAGCGCCACGTTCCCGTTGGAGTGCGGCGCCACTATGTAGCGCTCCCGCAGCCGCGTCAGGCCGGCCACGCTGTCCGGCCAGGGATCGAGGCGGTGCCACGCCAGGTTGAGCGCGTCGACCTCGGATGCCGGCAGGCCCTCGATCCCGAACTCCGCGAGGACGGCCTCGAGGTTCTCTCGATGCAGCACGTCAAGCGGCACGAACGGGCGGCGGCCGCTGCGCACCTCCTCCATCGCCGGCTGGTACAGCGCGCGCCAGCGGTCGGCCACGCTCCCCCAGTCCACCCCCGGCAGTCCGAGGCGGGCCGCCATCGCCTCGCCCTCGCGGGCCACGCCGGAGCGCCAGTCCACGACCGTGCCGAAGACATCGAAGAGGAGCGCGCGGAGCGGTGGTGCGTTCACGCGCGGACGGTACACCAGCAACGGCGCCCACGGTGGCCCTCGATGGCCTCGCGTGGCGCGCGAGGTCTCGTGATTGCGATGCCGCGCGGGTGTTCGTTACGGCCTCGTTCCGTCGGGTGCCTACGGTGTCTGGGCAGCGAGAGGAGCCCCCTGATGGCCCCATGCCTCGACGCCGTAGAGAGCCGCCTGCGCGACGCCGGCTGCACGTACGAGCTACTCGACCACCGCCCCGCGATGACCACCCAGGAGGCTGCCGGCGCAGGAGGTGTCAGCGGCTACTCCTTCGCCAAGGCCGTCATGGTCATGGTGGATGGCTGGCCGCAACTCCACGTCCTGCGCGCCGCCGATTCCGTGGACCTGGACTCCGTCCGCGCCATCCAGGGCGCTCGCGACGTGCGCGTGGCCCGCGAGGGCGAGTTCGAGCACCTGGTGCCAGGCTGCGACGCCGGCTCGCCGCCACCGATCCCGCTCGTCGCCGACCTCCCCGTGCGCATCGACCGGCGACTGCTGGACTCCCACCTCGTCACCTTCGAGGTGGGCGACGCCACGCACTCCATCCGCATGTCCATGGCCGACTACCTGCGAGTGGTCCCGCACCAGGTGGGCGACTTCGCCGAGGCCCCCGCGCAGGGGCGCCGCCGCCCGCTGCCACGTCCGTTCGCCTGGGGCACCTGGGCCCGTCGAGTGGCGATCGGCGCGGGGGCGCTGTTCTCGCTCATCCTCGGCCCGCGAATGGCGGGGAAGATCCTGCCGAACCGCACCAGCCGCACGCTTGCCCTCGGCGCGGCGGGTGGAGCCGTCGCGGCCGCGCTGGCCGACCCGCAGAACGGTTCGCGACGCCGCCACATCCTCTGGGACCGCACGGGGGCCCTCGCGCGCCGGGCCAACTGGTGGACGCGGAAGAAGATCCGCTACTACCGAGGCCGCTCGGAGGGTATGCGACATAACTTGCAGGAGATGCAGGACGCGATGCCTGGCGGCTAGGCAGGGCGCTAGGTCAGGGGAGCGGCGCCACCTCGTCGTAGAGCGCCGCCATCCGCCGCGCATACACCGGCAC
>CAYTRA010000387.1:0-2699 GCA_964439675.1 uncultured Dehalococcoidaceae bacterium | reverse complement strand
CCGCAGCGGGACACGAGTCTCCAGGGCGTGCAGGCTCCCGTTGTCCTCGATCCACTCGACACCACGCCAGACGCGAGGCCGGAAGTACACGAGGAGATCCGCGAACTGGAGAAGGCGATCCGGAACGCCGGGTGCGACCCCGCGTCCTGGGAACCGGGCGAGGACCGGTTCCGCGAGGGCTATGGCAACCGCGAGTCGCCCGCCCTTCCGGACGAGCAGGAGCAGCGCGAACTGATGCTTCGCCACATGGCGGAGCAGCGCGAGGACCTGCGCTCGGACGGCCTCGACATGCCGGACGAGGACGACACCATCGGTGAGCCGGTGGAGCAGGAACTGGGGCGCATGGAGCGCGGCGGCGACCGTGCGGGCGCCGGGCGACGAGGAGGCACCGATGCCTGACGCCACCGAGTGCCCCGTCTGCGGCGAGACGTTCTCGACGCTCGAGGCCCTGGAGGAGCACGAACTGCACCACCACGAGGTCGAGGGCGACGAGGCGCGCCCGCTCGCGGAGCGACGACAACGAGCACCAGGGCCGGGCGCCGCGCCCGGCGGCAACCCGGAGATCGACCCGAACACGGGGCGCATCCTGCCGACCTAGGCCGCCTGTAGCCCTCGGACGCTCGTCCGACGAGAGAAGCCCGCCGCCAGGCGGGCTTCTTCGATGCTGCGCTACCGCACGAGGGAGATGAGGAGCGTCACCGTCAGCATGCTGCTGAGCGTGGAGACCACCACGGCACGCGTGACGAACGCCGGGCGCGCATCGAACTCCGTCGCCAGCACCGTGGCGATGACCGCCGTGGGCATCGCTGCCAGCACCGTCAGCGTGTCCCGGGTCAGCTCGTCCAGCCCCAGCGCAGAGGCGGCGGACCATGTGACGACCGGCGCCAGCAGGAGGCGTCCCGCGTTCGCCACCCCCGTGTCCAGCAGGTCCTCCATGCTGACCGCGCTGCGCAGTTGCAGGCCCAGCACCACCAGCATCACCGGCACGGCAGCATCCGCCAGCGTCTCGATGGGGGCGCTGAAGGTGACCGGCACCGAGAGATCGAGGGCGTTCACGGCCGCGCCCGCGACGGCGGCGTAGAGCACCGGGTAGCGGAAGGGCGCTCGTAGCGCCTCGGCGGCGGTGCCGCCCGCCATGGAGGCGATGCCGATGCCGGCGGAGTAGGCGAGGACGGCGCCCATGACGAAGTTCATCACCGCCACGTCGAAGCCCGCCTCCCCGAAGGCCAGCAGCGCCACGGGCAAGCCCATGTTGCCGGTGTTGGGGATCGTGGCCGCCAGGGCGAAGGCTGAGCGCAGCGAGCGCTCGTGGCCGCGGGCGAACGACCAGGCGGTCGAGGCGGCGTACATCACGAGGAAGGTCGCCACCATCACGGCCACGATGCGGAACGAGACATCCGCGGAGAGTTCCGTGGTGGCCAGGGAGTCGAAGACGAGCGCGGGACTGAACAGGTAGAAGACGAGCGTGGATACCGGCGCGACCGGGATGACCCTCAACCTCCCCAGCACGCCGCCGGCTGCCGCGATGAGCGCGACGGGCAATACGACGTCCAGGAAGACCTGCAGCATCTCGGGCCGATTCCACCACGCACGGACTGAAGGCTCGACTGTAGGTGAGGGCTACCGCTGGAGCGAGCGCTCACACGCTCCGGGCGCGGTACGTCGATGTGCGGGGTGACGGTGCGTCCCCAACCGCCAGCAGGTGCGCCGATTCTGGTGCGACGAGCGCCCTCGCAGTACGCGCTGCGCTCGATGGTGGCTGGCGACCGATGCCGAATGCGAGACGTGGAATCTCGTTACAACTACGGACGGCGTCCAAGACAAGCAGTATGTATGTGATGACATCGCCAGTGCGGAATATTCGTGGCTCATGGCTCTTCGATGAACGATGTCCGAGAACCGAAGAGGCTCCTGCTTGACGACGCATCGGCGTCCCCGTTTCCGAGGTCGACTGGTGAGGGCTCCCATCCAGCGAACAGTGGACGAGGGAGCATGTGAAGACATGTCTCACGATCGTCAGTTGCACAGTGTTGGGCTTGGCGGCGGCAGCACTGGCACTACCGGCGGTAGGACAGGAGGGCGCATTCCAACGCAGTTATGAGTCAGGCGAGGGCATCCAGGAACTGGAGCACTCGTGCTGTGAGCACTCCATGCAGGTTGTCCGAGAGGTCTCCCGACACGGCGAGCGAGCGATGCGAGCGTTGCTCCTGCCCGGCGACGGAGTGGCGCCGGGGGCTGGCGGCTACCGAGCCGAATTCAAGAGCAGTGACCGGGCTTCGGAAGGGGCGGAGCGCTGGTACGCCATCTCGTACTACTTCCCGGGAGACTGGAACCAGGGGCGGAACGGCGGGTTCAACGACCGCATCATCTACCAGTTCGCGGACGGTGGGCCTCCGATGTGGAGCCTCCACATCAGGGAGGGCGGCGAACTGTTCATCCGCCAGTCGCCCGTCAGCGGTGAGTTCCGATACCACGCGTCCTGGCGCATGCCCATCGAGCGGTGGACGGACATCACCTTCCACGTCCGATGGACGCAGGATGACGACGGCTTCTTCCGCGTGACGGCGGACGGGCGTCGGGTGCTGGACTATCGAGGGCGCACGCTCTCGGAACGCTCCAGCACCTACAGCAAGTGGGGCATCTACGGCCAGCCCTCCAAGGTCATCTTCGACCGGGTCATGCGAGGCGAAGACGGGCCG
>CAYTRA010000386.1:0-2701 GCA_964439675.1 uncultured Dehalococcoidaceae bacterium | reverse complement strand
GTGGATGTCTGCCTCTGCTTCGGCTGGATCGATGGCATCCGCAAGACCATCGACGGGACCTCCTACATGAACCGCGTGACGCCTCGGAAGACCGGCAGCAACTGGAGCCTGAAGAACATCACCCGCGTGCACGAACTGATCGAGGCGGGCCTGATGACGCCGGACGGTCTCGCGGCATTCGAGGCGCGCCGTCCCGACCGCGAGGGCGTCTACTCCTTCGAGAGCGGTGAAGCGACCCTCCCCCCGGAGTACGAGTCGGAACTGCGCGCGAACGCCTCGGCGGCGGCGTTCTTCGATGCCCTGGCGCCCGGCTATCGACGTAGGTCGGTGCACTGGGTGATGAGCGCGAAGCAGGAAGCCACCCGGCGTCGACGCCTCCAGGCGCTGATAGAAGACTCGGCGAATGGGCAGAGGATCGCGCTCCTCCGTGGCTGACGCTCGCGTGCCTCGATACGCGCTATAATCCTGACTAAATCACTCAACTTCACGGACTTCGTGCGCTCGTTGAGTGGTGGACAGGAGTGAAGAGATGGCGGCCTCCTCACCTACTCCCTACCGAGTGGACCGGAACACCCTCCGGACGAACCAGGCGTTCATCGTCACGCTCTCCGTGCTCGCGTTCCTGCTGGGCTCAGAGGTCGGACGCTGGGTGGTTCTCGGCACGGCGCTGGTGATGGCGCTGGGCACCGCGCACGAGGCGTTCGCGCTCTTCAAGCAGGTGCACCGCCGCATCCTCAAGCCGGCAGGCATCCTGAAGGCGGACGTGCACGTGGAAGACCCCATGCCGCACCAGTTCGCGCAGGGCATGGGCTCCGTGTTCCTCTTCCTAGCGTTCGCAGCCCTCGTCACCGGGGCGACCACCGTGGGCTGGGTGCTGACCTGGATCGTGGCCGCGCTGGCCTTCGTGAACCTCACGGTGCAGTTCTGCGCCGGGTGCTTCGTCTACTTCCAACTCGACCGTCGAGGGCTGCTCCCGGCCTCCATCGGCAGTAGCCGCGCGAACAGCGGCGCAGCGTAGACGCGTCGCGCGCCATGACGGAACGCGTCCTCATCGCCGCGGGACTCCTCGTCCTCCTCGCGCTCGCCATCACCCTCGGCCGGCGCTGGTACGAGGCGCGCAACGCCCGCATCGAGGCGCGCCTGCGCCAGGCGTCCCCGCTCGGCGAGGGCGCCCCGGGTGCGCCTCGGGTGGTGTACTTCACCACCCAGACCTGCGTGGTCTGCAAGGCGCAGCAGGAACCCGCGATTGCCGCGCTCCAGCAGCACGTCCCGGACCTCCTGGTGCAGCGCCACGACGCGGTGGAGGAGCGCGCGCTGGCAGACGAGTACGGCGTGCTCTCCGTGCCCACCACGGCGGTCTACGACCGCGGCGGGAGCCTCGTGACGGTGAACCGCGGCTTCACCCCGGCCGCAGTGCTGCTCGCGCAGATCGATGGGCGCGAGCCAAGCCTTGAGGGTGGCGCGCCGATGGCCTCCGAGCCCGTGGCAGAACGCTAGCGACCATCCCCGCCTCTCGACGCTAGGATCGCCTCCGTGAACATCACCGTCCTGGCCGGCGGCATCGGCGCCGCGAGGTTCCTCGCGGGCCTCGCGAGGGTCGTCGATCCCTCGTCCGTCACCGCGATCTGCAACGTCTCGGACGACCTGACGTGGCACGGCCTGCACGTCTCCCCGGACATCGACTCCGTCCTCTACACCCTCGCTGGCGAAGAGGGCGAGGCCGGCTGGGGGCTCCGAGGCGACACCACCACCGTCCTCGACGGCCTGCGTGCGCTGGGCAACGACGAGTGGTTCACCATCGGCGACCGTGACCTGGCCACCCACCTCGCCCGCACTTCGCATCTCCGAGGCGGTGCGACGCTCACCGAGGCGACGCGAGCCCTCGCGGCAGCACGAGGGGTGCGCGTGACGGTGCTGCCGGTCACGGATGACCCGCATCCCACCATCGTCCGCACTGCGGAGGGCGACCTGGCGTTCCAGGACTACTTCGTCCGCCACCGCGCGCAGGGCGACGTGCTGGGCTTCGAGTGGCCCGGTGCAGCCACCGCTCGCCCGGCCCCGGGTGTCCTCAAGGCCATCGAGGACGCCGACCTGCTCGTGATCGCGCCCAGCAATCCCTTCGTCTCGATCACGCCGCTGCTGAAGGTGGACGGCGTGCGAGCGGCGCTGGAGGGCGCACGAGGGAAACGCGTTGCCATCTCCCCCATCGTCGGGGGAGCGGCCGTAAAGGGGCCGGCGGCGGACATGCTGCGGTCGTTAGGCCACGACGTCTCGGCCCTTGGCGTCGCGCGGATGTACCAGGGCCTCGTGGACCTCTTCGTCCTCGATGCCGTGGACCAGGCGCTGCTGCCGGAGGTGCGAGCGCTGGGCCTCGAAGCGGCGGCCGTGGACACGATGATGACCGGCGAGGCCGGCCGAGAGCGCGTGGCGCGCAACGTCCTCGATGCGGCCGGGTTCGCCTCGTGACAGACGGTCGCCCCACCGAGCACCCCGGCGCGGACTACGTCGTCATCGTCGCCGTCCAGGACGCGAGTCGCGCAAAAAGCCGCCTCGGCGAGCATCTTGATGCCGGCATGCGGCGCACGCTGGTCATCGCCATGCTTGATGACCTGCTCACCGCCATCCGCGAGGTGTGGCGCGGGCGCGTGGTCGTCGTGAGCGCAGATCCCGTGTACGACCCGGTCGCGCGCGAGCACGGCGC
>CAYTRA010000385.1:0-2717 GCA_964439675.1 uncultured Dehalococcoidaceae bacterium | reverse complement strand
TGGGGCGAGCCGGCCGAGCGCGTCGAGTCGCTGACGCTCACCGCCTCCGGCGGCGCGTTCCGCGACTATGACCTGCGCATGCTGGACGCGGTCACCGCGCAGCAGGCGCTCGCGCACCCCACGTGGAAGATGGGGCCGAAGGTCACGATCGACAGCGCCACCCTGTTCAACAAGGGCCTCGAAGCCATCGAGGCGCGCTGGCTCTTCGACATCCCGCTGGAGCGCGTGCACGTCTTGCAGCACCGGGAGAGCGTGATCCACAGCCTGGTCACCTTCACCGACGGTTCGGTAAAGGCCCAACTGGGCGAGCCGGACATGCGCCTGCCGATCCAGGTGGCGCTGCTCTACCCCGACCGCGGCGAGGCGCAACCCGCGCCGCCGCTGGACCTGGCGAGACGGGGCGCGCTCAACTTCGGCGAGGTCGACCGCGAGCGCTTCCCGGCGCTCGGCATCGCCATCGAGGCCGGTCGGCGCGATGACACGACCGCCGCCGCCGTTTCCGGGGCCGACGAGGGCGCCGTGGCGCACTTCCTCGCCGGCCGCATCAAATTCACCGACATCGCGCGTCTCCTGGGGCGCGCACTCGAGGCCCACGCTCCCACCCAGCGTCCCGACCTCGACGATCTCCTGGCGGCGGAGGCCTGGGGCCGCCGCTTCGTCGACGACTCGGTAGCAGCGGGGGTCCGATGAACGACAACTGGCGCGACGACGAAGCGCAGACGGGTGGCGCGCTCGACCAGCCGCGAGGCGGCAGCCCTCGACGCCGGCAGCACCTGATGACGGCCGCGTTCCTGTTGATCGGCCTGGCGATCGCCTTCGTCATGGCTCGTCATGCCGTGACCAGCGGCCTGCTCTTCCTCTTCATCCTGATCGCCCTCGTGCTGGCACACGAGGCCGGTCACTTCCTGACGGCCAAGGCCTTCGGCATCCGCGTCCACGAGTTCGGCGTGGGCTTCCCGCCGAAGATCGCCGGCAAGCGCATCGGCGAGACCGAATACACCGTGAACTGGCTCCCCATCGGTGGGTTCGTCCGCCTCGAAGGGGAGGAGAACCCCACGGGGCCACGCTCGCTGGCCGCGCGACCGGCGTGGCAGCGTCTGATCGTGCTGGGATCCGGGGCGTGGATTAACCTCGCGCTCCCCATCGTGCTGTTCGCCGCCGCGCTCTCCATCCCCCACCAGGAGGCGGAGGGCCGCGCCGTGATCACGGAGGTCATCCCGGACACCCCCGCGGCGGAGGCGGGCCTCCTGGCAGGCGACGTCATCCTCGCTATCGAGGGCCGGGAGACGAAGAACCTCACGGAAGCCAGTCGCTACGTGCGGATCTACCAGGGCCAGACCATCGACATCACGGTCCGCCGCGCGGGCGAACCGGTGGTGGTGCCGGTCTACGCTCGATGGGCGTTCCCGTCCGACCAGGGGCCGACGGGCATCACCATCGCTCCGGAGGCGGTGAACCCCATCGATGGGCAGCCGTTCACCGTGACGGTCGCGATGCCGCCGTGGGAGTCCATCCCGGAGGGGATGCGCCTCACCTGGGACACGCTGATCCTCGCGCGAAACCAGATCGTCTCGTGGTTCAAGGGCGCGTCCGGCCCCGAGTTCCAGGGGCCGGTGGGCATCGCACAGACCACTGGCGAAGTGGCCACGTCCGCGGGGACGCCGGGCGGCGCCGTCTCCCCCCTGCTGGAACTGGCCGCGCTGCTCTCGATCAACCTCGGTGTTCTGAACCTGCTACCGCTGCCGATGCTGGACGGCGGCCGCATGTTCTTCGTGGTGGTCGAGATCGTCCGAGGCGGCAAGCGCATCGCGCCCGAGCGCGAGGCGATGGTGCACCTCATCGGCTTCGTGGCGTTCCTGGCGCTGGCGCTGTTCGTGACGTTCGCGGACATCTCCCGCATTATGTCCGGAGACTCCATCCTGCGCTGACGCCTCCGGCGGTGCTCGGCGCGCAACGGTAAGCAGGCGCTGCGATAACCTCGATGGGTCGCCACCCGTCGAGGCGTCGCGAGCGTGAGAGCAGAGGTTCGGATGCCCACGATCCGTCGGAAGCCCACCCGCGCGGTGCGCGTCGGCTCGATCCAGGTCGGCGGCGGTGCACCGATCGCCGTGCAGTCCATGGCCGCTACCAAGACCCAGGACATCCAGGCGACGACGCGCCAGGTGGAACTGATCCACGCCGCCGGTGCGGACCTCATCCGCATCGCGTGTGACTCCCGCAAGGACGTGGAGGCGCTGGCGGAGATCCGCGCCCGTCTGCGCGACGGCATCAACCCCAACCTCTCGGTCGACCTCCAGGAGAACTACCGCCTGTCCGAGGTGGTGGCGCCGCACGTGGACAAGATCCGCTACAACCCGGGCCACCTCTGGCACCACGAGCGCGAGAAGTCGATCCCGGACAAGGTCGCCTACATCGCGGACATCGCGGCGAAGCACGACATCGCCCTGCGCGTGGGCGTGAACTGCGGCTCGGTGGACCCCGACAAGATCGAGAAGTTCGGCGACGACGACGTGGGCGCCATGGTGGAGAGCGCCCTGGAGCACACGAGGATGCTCGACGACCTCGGCTTCACGCGGTACGTCGTGTCGCTGAAGGACTCCGACTGGCGCAAGGTGGTGGAGGGCAACCGCCGGTTCGCCTCACTGCGCCCCGAAGTGCCCTTGCACCTCGGTGTGACGGAGGCGGGGATGCCACCGGACGGCATCATCAAGACGCGC
>CAYTRA010000384.1:0-2721 GCA_964439675.1 uncultured Dehalococcoidaceae bacterium | reverse complement strand
AGCATCCCCATCTGGAGGATCTCGGCGCGCTTCTTCTCACCGCCGGAGAAGCCCTCGTTCACGTAGCGGCGGGCCATGTCCTCGCTCATCTTGAGCTGGGCCAAGGTCTCGCGGAGTTCCTGGAGGAACTCGCGGGCGGGGACTTCCTCGCCGCGGCGGGCCTTCAGGGCCTCCCGCATGAGGTTGACCATGGTCACGCCCGGGATGGGCGTGGGGTACTGGAAGGACAGGAAGACGCCCTGGCGGGCACGCTGGTCCGCGGCCGCCTCCGTGATGTCTTCACCCTTCAGGAAGATTTTGCCCTCGTCCACGGTGTAGGACGGGCTCCCGGCGATGGTGCTCGCCAGCGTGCTCTTACCGGAGCCGTTGGGCCCCATGAGCGCGTGGATCTCCCCCGGGCGGATGGTCAGGTCCAGGCCCTTCAGGATCTGGATGTCAGGCAGCTCCGTGATGGACGCCTTCAACCCGCGCAGTTCCAGGATCGGTTCACTCATCGCTGGCTCGCAGTCCCTTCTGAGAACGCACCGGTAGCAGTCCGGCGGCGGTCATGGCCTGTTGGGCCTCCACAGACTCGTCCGCGGGGGCCGGCCCCTTCGGCACGAGGTATTCGCATTGGTGGCCGCCTTCCGCGACCGTCATTACCTGTTCCACGGGGGCGCCCAGCAGCAGCTCGATGGTCCGTCTGTCCGCCGCGCAGCACGCGTGCGTCTCCATGGCCGTCGTCCGGTAGGGGCAGCCGGCGTTCTTCAAGCGGAAGAACTCCGGGGCCTCCTCTACCTCCTGCAAGATGCCCTCGTCCGTCAGCGCCACCAGCACCTGCTGGACGCGCTCGTCCAGCCGCTCCGAGGTCACCCGGGGCCGGTGCTCCGCCGCGACGGACTCCGCCACGTGGTCGAAGAGCCGGTCCAGGATGGCCGGGCCGCCGTGTTCCACGTCCTCTGGCGTCAGGTTCGCCAGCGCCGGGGACAGGCGCGCCAAGAGCCGCTGGTAGTGCTCCGCGCTGCGGGCTTCCTCGCCCGCCGTGCTGAGCGCGTACCTGGTCACGGGCCGGCCGCGAGGGATGCGCTCCAGGCGCGTCTCCACCAGCCCGTCCGCCACCATGATGTCCAGGTGCCGCCTGACAGAACCGTCCGAGACGCCAATCACCTCGGCCAGTTCGGCCACGGTACAGTCGCCACGCTCAAAGAGCAGGCGCAAGACCTCGTCTCGGGTACGTTCGACTGGAATGAGCGGCCCCCGTCCGATGCACTGATCGTAGGTTCGGAACGGGCTCACGTCAACGTTTTTTGCATTTTATTGTAGGTAAGTGTTGAAATTCAGGTCGGCCGTAGTGGCGGACTTAGCCCAGACTATGTGCGGCGCGTCACAAGGGCCTCCACGTCCCGCTCGCTCTGCCCTGGCGCTCGCCCACTTCCTGTCCACCAGCCTGTGATTTGTCGCGGGCACGATGCCCTCGTACGATGCGCCCTCGTACGATGCCGTACGCACCTGAGGGGGTACTCATGGCGGACGACGTGCAGGGGCTGACGGTGGGCGCGAGCGCGTCCTACAGCACCACGGTCACACAGGAGGACATCGCGACGTTCTCCCAGGTGACGGGCGACCACAATCCTCTGCACACGGACGCGGAGTACGCGAAGCGCACGCGCTTCAAGCAGCCCATCGCGCACGGCATGTTCGGCGCTGGCGCCATTTCGGCAGCCATCGGCACCCGACTGGCGCCGGACGCGGTCTGCATCTACCTGGGGCAGAACCTGCAGTTCCGCGCGCCGGTGATGGCGGGCGACGAGATCACCGCCACGGTCACCGTGACAAAGGTGGACCCGGAGCGGTCGCGCGTCTCGCTGGATACAGTGGTGACGAAGCAAGACGGAACCGAGGTCATCCGCGGTGACGCCCTGGTGATGGTGGACGCGCTGGCCTGAGTCGGCTGCACGCCAACCTCCCAGCCAGCGGATACGGCTCGACCTCGGCGAGCACGGAAGCCCTGCTCATGAACACGCCTGACAGCAACGGCAGCACGCTCTCCGCCATCTCGGCGGCGCGACAGGAATGGGAGGACCAGGCGGTCGCCCGGGTCCTGTCCCGGTTCCCGGAGCGCAAGAAGCAGTTCGAGTCGTCCTCGGCGCCGCAGGAGCGCCTCTACACGCCGGAGGACACGGCGCAGCAGGACTACCTGCGCGACGTGGGCTTCCCGGGCCAGTTCCCCTTCACTCGCGGGGTGCAGCCCACGATGTACCGAGGCCGCCTGTGGACCATGCGCCAGTACGCCGGGTTCGGCACGGCGCAGGAGACCAACGAGCGCTTCAAGCACCTGCTGGCCAACGGCCAGACCGGCCTCTCCACCGCCTTCGACCTGCCGACCCAGACCGGATACGACTCGGACGACGCGATGTCGGCCGGGGAGGTGGGCCAGGTGGGCGTCGCCATCGACTCGCTGGCGGACATGGAGACGCTGTTCGAGGGCATCCCCCTAGACCAGGTGTCCACCTCCATGACCATCAACGCCCCGGCGGCGATGCTGGTGGCGATGTACATGGTGGCCGCGGAGAAGCAGGGCCACGAGCGCAACGTGGTGATGGGCACCGCCCAAAACGACGTGCTCAAGGAGTACGTGGCCCGCGGCACCTACATCTTCCCGCCGGCCCAGTCCGTGCGCCTGGCCGCGAATCTCATCAACTTCTGCGCCACGGAGGCGCCCAAGTTCAACTCGATCTCCGT
>CAYTRA010000383.1:0-2721 GCA_964439675.1 uncultured Dehalococcoidaceae bacterium | reverse complement strand
GTTGGCGCGCCTGCGCGATGATCGTTTCGTCCCGCGTGTCAGTGCTCGGCATGGTGATCGACTCCTTTCAGCCAGGGCTCGGGCGCCGTACCCAAAACCTCGATATATACGTTGACGAGACGGACGTGATAGCCCGCGCCGGGCGGGTAGTGATTCGCTGCGACTCTCGCTTGCTCCACCGTGCTGAACACCTCGCCGTATGGTTCGCTGTTCGCGGAGCAAACCATCCACCCTCGCCTGTTGCTCATCGGTCGGCTCCTTCGGTGAGGGCGCGGCAGTTGACGAGCGGGTCCGCAACCGGCGCCACCCGCTCCATGATCTGCGAGGCCAGGACGCCACCCTCATCGGGATAGCCACCCGGTCCGGTGTTGCCGTTGTCCCAGGCGTGCGGGTCGGCATTCTGCACAAGCCACCACACCTCCCCCAGCGCCTCCTCCGCCCGTGCGGCGCGGGCCTCGGCGGCAAGGGCTCGGTCGTACTCCGCAATGGCGTTGGCCTCCGCTCGCTCCTGCGCCTCAATATGGCGGCGAAGTTGTTCCACCAGGCCATCGAAGGTGATCTCGCCCAAACCATCCACGCGACGAGGCGCATCCCGAGCAGCGAGTGCATCACGCACGCTCTTGTCGTACTGACCCCACAGTCTCTCCAGCCGCTCGTTCTCCGCCGTGAGCCGGGCGACCTCGGCGGCCAGTAACAGCACATTGCCCGGCGTGGTCCAGCGGTGGTCGCGGCCCTCACTCATGATGCACGCGGCCATGCGGCGAACGGCCTCCCGGTCGCGCTCCTCCAGCGACGGCGGCGCGCTCTCCCCGGAGGGGGGTGTGGGATCAGTCGCCATTGGACGATCGGTTGAGGCAGCAGACGGTGGCGCCCTCGGGAGCCGCGATCACCAGCGCCGGGCTATAGCCGTGCAGCGTCGCCGCGTAGCGTAGAGGCCAGGCGGGAATCGAAACGTCCTCCGCCACCTGCTGCACACCGATCATCCAGCACGGCGGCACCTCCGGTGGCCACTGCGCGCCGCCGTACTGTCCCCACACCAGCATCGCCTCGTCACCTGCGCGCACCTCGTAGACGATGGGCGCGCCGGACGCGCAGTTGTCGTAATCCTGATTCGTCCGGCCGTACTCGCCGAAGGTGTCGTCGCTGTGGCCCTCGAACCGCAGCTCTCTCGTGCTATCCATCTCGTCCCTCCTCCCCGACGTGCGGGGGGCGTGAAGTGAACTCCGGGCGGAAGAAGCCGAGCTTCCCCCGGCAGGGCTGGAAGGGCAGCGGCTCGGCCAGGCGCATGACGAACCCGTAGCGCCCGAAGAACCACGATGATGGGTGTGCGGTTACGCAGTCCGTGAGGAGCGCCTTCCCGACGATCCCACCGCGCTGGAATCCCTCCGGCTCCGGCATCTGGATGTGCGGGAAGTGGCGCCGAATCCACTCGTAGCCCTCACGGTCGAACTTCTGCGCCGCGTGGACGCCGATCCATCCGCGCACCTTCGTCGGCCAGTCGCGGTTCTCCACCGGCTTCTCGCCGATGACGATGAGGTGCGCCCACGGCTGACGGATGCTGAGGCACAGCCCGGTCTTCTCCATCACCCCTCTCCTTCCGCGCCCTGGGGCGCCGCAGGGGTGGTGGCAGCCATCATGCGATCTACCCATTCCCGCACGGCGGCCGCGCGGAACATCGCCGTGACCGTCCCATGCGTCCCGACCGCAACCACATCGCCGATCGGCCCGGACTTGCCGATCCGCACGCGGCGGCCAGGTCGGGCGCGCTGGCCCACGATGAGCACCAGCTTCGCATCCTCGCCCGAAGTCTGGATCGCGTCCGTGCACATCCCCCGCAGCTCTATCGGTGTCATCCCTCTCCCTCCTGTGTGGCGCCCTGGGGCGCGGCGTCCTCAAACAAAGCAGTAGCCGCTATCACACTGCGCGGCGTCTGCGAGTAGGTCTTCCTGTTCCGGTTGCTCGTCATCGAGGTTCACTTGGTCGAGCGGCACGAGGTCGCGGTGGAGGAACACGCCGCCTTGGCTGTCGGCCGCGCTCAGCTTTCGCTCCAGGGCGACCGCCGCCGCGAAGGCGGCGGGGTTGTTGTCGCGGAGATCTCGCCACTGACTGTTGCGGCGGTGCGGACACATCCAGCACGAGGACTTCGGCGGCTCCGGTAGACCGGCGCGAATCACGAGGTTCTTGCACTCGTACCGCCGCATGGGCACGTCGAGGAGGAGCGGCCAGTGGACAGACGCCCACTTCCGAGGCGAGGGCTTCGCGCGCTGCTGTTCGTCGATGCTGTAGCCGATCCACTGCACCACCGGGCACTTCGGGCCGTAGCCCTTCGCGCGGAGGAAGCGATACACCACGTCTCGCTTCCACTCGTTAGAGCAGTAGGTCTTGAGCTTTCCCGTGGCCGTGAACGCGGGGATGAGGAGGTCGCCGTTCTTCGCGTACAGGTCCACGTTAGCCAGCGAGCGGGGCGCGATCTCCACCGTCACGCCCACCGAGTCGAGGAGTGGCTGCATGTGCTCGCGGAGGTAATCCCAGGTGCGCGGGTCCTCGCGCCCCGTGTCCGCAATCACCGCCACGTCTGGCACTGGGAGCCGCCCCTGCGCGATCAGCACGCCGATGGCGACCGACTGCGTCCCGCCGCCGTAGTTCCAGACGATCGCCCGCTCGCTCATCTCCTCACTCCTCCGTATCCGTGGTGGCGCCCTGGGGCGCGGGGGTGGCGGC
>CAYTRA010000382.1:0-2723 GCA_964439675.1 uncultured Dehalococcoidaceae bacterium | reverse complement strand
CGATCGACGAGGCGCACTGCATCTCCGAGTGGGGGCATAACTTCCGCCCGGACTACCTCCAACTCGGCGCCATCCGAGAGCGTCTCGGCAGCCCTCGCACGCTGGCCCTGACGGCGACGGCGAACCCGCAAGTGCGGCGAGACATTGCGCAGCGCCTCGGCATCGCCGGGCGGGCCGCCGAGGTGGTGACCACCGTCGACCGGCCGAACCTGGCGCTCGCCGTCGAGCGCATCGACCGCACGGAGGACCGCGTGGCCTGGGTCGTCCAGTACGCCCGCGCCCGCGAGGGCCTCGCGGGCATCGTCTACGCGCGTTCCAGGCGTGCCGTCGAGGACATCGCGGAGACGCTTCGCGGCTCGGGGGTGCAGGCGCAGGCGTACCACGCAGGCATGCCGAAGGACGTGCGGACCACCGTGCAGCGGCGCTTCACTGTGGGCGACACGCCGGTCATCGTCGCCACCAACGCGTTCGGGATGGGCATCGACAAGCCGGACGTCCGCTACGTCGTGCACGTGAACATGCCCGGCCGCCTGGAGGCGTACGTGCAGGAGGCCGGCCGGGCCGGCCGTGACGGCGACCCGTCCGAGTGCACCCTCCTCTACGCCCGCAACGACCGACGCTTCCAGCAACGCTTCATCGACGAGGGCCACCCGAGCGACGAGCAGATCCGCGCCACCTGGCAGCGCTGGCTCCAGATGGCCGACCCCACCACGGGCCAACTCCCCTACGCCGTCGCGGACGATGCCGGCGAGGCGTACGGCATGACCGTCGCCGCCCTCCGCGACTCCGGCCTGCTGGATCCGGTGGCCCTCCGCATCGTCCGAGGCGACCCGGACGCCCGCATCGACACCTCGACGGTGGCGCGGCATCGAGCGCACGTGGAGGCGCGGCTGCGGGAGATGGCGGAGTACGCCGAGACCACGGGCTGCCGCCGCGCGGTGATCCTGCGCTACTTCGGCGAGCAGGCGCCCGAGCAGTGCGACCGCTGCGACAACTGCGGCGGCCAGGGCGAGGCCCGCGAGGCGCCCTCGTATCCGGAGGACCTCTTCGACCGCATCCTGGAACTTCGCGAGACCATCGCCCGCCAGGGCGGGCGTGACCCGTACCGCGTCTTCGAGAACCGCACCGCTCGCGACCTCGCCACGTACCGCCCTCGGTCGGTGGAGGCGCTGCACGCGATCTGGGGGATCGGCGCGAAGCGCGCCTCGTGGTTCGGCCGGGACCTCGTCGCGCTCATCACGGAGTGGGAGCGCGAGCATCCGGAGGCGTCACCGCCACCGGCGCTCCCGGCTCAGTCTCGCCTCGCGGGCTCGATCCCCGGCGCCGGCGGCGCTCCCGGACGCAACGAGGATGCCTACGTCTCGCCAGACGACCCGTTGTTCCAGGCGCTCCGCCGCTGGCGCTCCGAGCGCGCGAAGGCGGACGGCGTCCCCGCCTACACGGTCTTCTCGGACCGCACGCTCCGCGAACTCGTGAACGTGCGGCCTCGAAACGTGCATGCGCTCCTCGGCGTATGGGGGCTTGGGGAGTCGCGCGTGGAGCGCTTCGGCCCGGACCTGGTGCGCGTGATCCGCGACCATGAGTCCGGCGAGGGGTGACCGCGGCGGGGGTCGGTTGCAGCGCTTACCCCTGGTAAGGCATGATTTAGGAAGTACAAGTTGCCGGAACTCCGGCTGGATCGACCCGAGGGGGCCACGTGAACCTCACTGTCACCGAACTTGCGCAGGAGCGCCTCTCCACCCTGATTGGCGACCAGATGCGCGAGCAGAACCAGGCGATCCGGGTCTTCATCGCCCAGGGCGGCTGCGGCTGCTCCGGCCCCCGCTTCGGCATGGGCCTGGACCACCCGGCCGACGAAGACCAGGTCATCGAGATCGGCGCCCTGAAGTTCATCGCCGACCCAACCTCTGCCCCCGTGCTGGAGGACGCCTCGATCGACTACATCGAGGACGTCATGCAGCAGGGCTTCCAGATCACCGCCCCCAACGCTGAGTCCAGCGGTGGCGGCTGTGGCTGCGGCGGCGGCGCGCACTAGCCCTCCTCCGCTCGACGGACACGAAGACGCCGGCCACATGGCCGGCGTCTGGCTTCTCGGAGGTTGCCGGTGCATTCGGCGGACGCGCGTCTACTGATGACCTACGGGCGCGAGATGAACGCGCGCGTCCTTGCGGCCGCCGCCCGCGCCCCCGGCGAGGGGTACCACGAGGAGGTACCCGGCCTCTCCTTCCGCTCGCTGCACGAGACGCTGCTCCACGTGCTCGGCACGGAGGTCGTCTGGCTGGGACGCTGGCACGGCGTGTCCGCCCCGGCCCTGCTGTCCGCGACTGAACTCCCGACGCTCGACGCCCTCCAGCAGGCGTGGGCGGAACACGACCGGCGGTGGCTCGCGTTTGCCGGGGACCTCCAGGACGCCGACCTCACCCGGGTGGTCGAGTACCACGACCTCACCAGGACCCCACGCTCGAACCCCCTCGGCGACCTCGTGCTGCACGTCGTGAACCACGGCACGCAGTTCCGCGCCGAGGCAGCCGTGCGGCTGACAGCGCTCGGGCACTCACCGGGCGACCTGGACCTCATCGCGTACCTCCGCGCCACCCGTTAGACACGAAGACGCCGGCCATGTGGCCGGCGTCTTTTCGTTGTGTTTCACCACACAAGCGAGCATCATGCGCGTCATTCTGGGGGCAGTCATGACGCGCAGAAAAATGCAGTCCATCTTCTGT
>CAYTRA010000381.1:0-2729 GCA_964439675.1 uncultured Dehalococcoidaceae bacterium | reverse complement strand
GGTGCCCGGCACCGACCTCAAGCCGCTGCTCGACCTCCTGGTGGAGCGCATCGCGCCGCCGGCGTACCAGCCGGGCCACGGCCTGCAGGCGCTCGTGACGAACCTCGATGCGTCGCCGTACGTCGGCCGACTCGCGCTGTGTCGCGTGGTGAACGGCACGATCCGTCGAGGCCAGACGGTCGCCTGGTGCCGTCGCGATGGCACGGTGCAGCCGGCGAAGGTCAGCGAGCTGTACGTCACCGAGGCCCTCGAACGCGTCGAGGCCGAGGAGGCCGGGCCGGGCGAGATCATCGCGGTCGCAGGCCTCGCGGAGGTCACGATCGGCGAGACGCTGGCGGACGCCGACAACCCGCGCCCGCTCCCCGTCATCCGCGTGGACGAACCCAGCCTGTCGATGCTCGTCGGCATCAACACCTCGCCGCTGGCCGGCCGCGAGGGCACGCAACTCACGGCGCGCCTGCTCCAGAACCGCCTGAACGCCGAGGTGGTCGGCAACGTCTCGATCCGGGTGCTGGACTCCGACCGGCCGGACGCGTGGATCGTGCAGGGGCGGGGTGAACTGCAACTCGCGATCCTGGTGGAGACGCTGCGTCGAGAGGGCTTCGAACTCACGGTTGGCCGCCCGGAGGTGGTCACACGGCGCGTGGACGGCAAGGTCCACGAGCCCGTCGAGGCCATGACCATCGACATCCCGGAGGACTACCTGGGCGTGGTCACGCAGTTGATGGCGCTGCGCAAGGGGCGCATGGAGCGCACCGTGAACCACGGCACCGGACGCGTCCGGCTGGACTACCTGGTGCCCTCGCGAGGGCTGATCGGGTTCCACACGGAGTTCCTGACGGAGACGCGCGGGACCGGCCTGGCGCACCACGTCTTCCACGGCTACGAGCCGTGGCACGGCGACCTGAAGACACGCCCCAACGGCAGCCTGGTAGCAGATCGTCGAGGCCCCACCACGTCCTACGCCCTCCTGAGCCTGCAGGAGCGCGGCATCCTCTTCGTCGGCCCCGGCGTCGAGGTCTACGAGGGCATGATCGTGGGCGAGAACGCGCGGGCGGACGACATGGACGTGAACCCCACGCGGGAGAAGAAGCTCACGAACATGCGCAACTCCACCGCCGAGGCCACGGAGAAACTCGTTCCGCCGGTCACGGTGTCGCTGGAGCAGGCACTGGAACTCCTCCGCGAGGACGAGTGCCTGGAGGTCACGCCGAAGGCGGTCCGTCTCCGCAAGGTGATCCTGGACCAGAACGACCGCGCGCGAGCGGCGAAGGGCGCCGGGCGGAGCTCGTAGCCCTCGCGGCGCCCTCACGGGCCCGAGCCGCCGAGGGCTACACGGCGGCCTCGGCGTCCTGGATGACGGCCACGCGGCCCGGGCGGAGCACCAGCATCGCCAGCAGCGCAAGCGACGTGGGAATCAGCATGCCCGTCGCGAGGGCCAGCACGCCCGGCTCCACGAACGACGAGTACGCCACGTTGTACCCGGACGAGATCGTCATCTGCGTGAACACCAGCATAGACGAGGCGAGCCCCGCCATGTGCGGGAACGGTACGAGCGCCCCCGCCATGGCCTGTGGCCTGGACAGCCCCATGCCCGCGGCCGATCCGAACACCGGCGCCACCACCATCGCGGGGTGCTCGATGCCTGCGAGGGCCAGCGTGAACATGATCGCCGCGGAGCCAGCCGTCACGGCGGCGCCAATCACCACGACCTTCGGGCCGGGGACGCGGCCGACGAGGCGACTCGATATCGCGGCGCCCAGCATGATGCCCAGCGCGGTGAGGCCGAACGCCAGCCCGAACGCCGCCGGCGCCATGCCCAGCCGGTCGATCAGCACGAACGACGATGTGGAGATGAACAGCAACTGCCCGCTGAACATCAGCCCCATCACCATGGCGAAGCCGGTGAACGTGGGACTGCCGAACAGCGTCTTGTAGTTCGCCCGCAGGTCTGGCCGCACCGCTGCCCTCGGCGGGCGCGTCTCGCCGAGCGTCACGAGGTACCAGCCGACGAACGCGACGGCGAGGCCGGTCAGGACGACGAAGACGAGGCGCCACGAGCCCACGAGGGCCAGCCCGCCACCGATCACGGGCGCGATCGCGGGCGCCAGCGGCAGGGCGATCGACATGTAGCCGATCATCTTCGCCGCGCCCTCGCCGCCGTAGAGGTCCAGCACCATGGCGTTCGCGAGCGCCGGGCCCGCACCTCCGCCCAGCCCCTGCAGCACGCGACCGAGGATGAGCATCTCCGCGCTGGTAGCCGTAAGGCATACGAGCCCGCCGAGGCCGTAGATCGCGAGGCCGATCAGCAGGATCGGCCGGCGTCCCCATCGGTCGGACGCGGGGCCATAGAACAACTGCGAACCTGCGAACGCCACGAGGAACAGCGTCACCCCGAGGGTGAGGACGGACTCGCTGGTAGCGAACTCGTCGGCGATGTCCGGCATGGACGGCAAGAACATGTCCACGGACAGCGGCGCCGTGGCGCTGAGGGCAATGAGGAACGCGCCGACTCGGACGGTCGGCTTCAGGCGCGGGGCTGCCACGGACACGAGGCCTCCTGGGATGGCGTGTCGATCACGAAGTCCGACTGTAGCGGCCCGCGCACCTGAAGCGGCTCGCGATTCGCGTACGCCGCGTTCGCCGATCTCGTACAAATCGCCAGTGCCGCCCCTTCGGGCGGCACTGCTCATACCTCGAACGGCCCGTTGTCGGACGGCCTACCCCAC
>CAYTRA010000380.1:0-2735 GCA_964439675.1 uncultured Dehalococcoidaceae bacterium | reverse complement strand
AACGCGAAGAACAGCGAGAACTCGTCCACCCGCACGGCGCCGGAGAGCGCCTCGCCTCGAGCGTCACCGTCGAGGGCAAGGGCGAACGTCCACACCAGGCCCGCAGCGAGCGCGAAGAGCGTGAGGCCCCAGCGGGGCGCGCGGCGGTCGGACAGCAGGTCCGCGAACAGCACGACCCCCGCGCCGATGAAGAGCGCGAGCGCCGGGCCGATGTAGTGCAGTTCTTGGCCCAGGCTCACGCGACGGCTCCCACAATGGCGGCGATGGGAGCGATGCCGCTCTCAACCGCGTTGGTCAGGATGGGCGGGTAGATGCCGACGGCCATGATGGAGACCACCAGCGCCACCATGGCCACCAGTTCCGGCCACGCTCGCGCGTTCACGTCCTCCAGGTGCGCCCACTCCTCGGTCTTCGGGCCGTGGAAGATGCGCTCGACGGTCCAGAGGATGTACCCAGCCGACAGCACCACGCCGAAGATGGCGAAGATGGTCGCGGCCGGGTGCGCCTGCAGCGATCCGAGGAACGTCGTGATTTCCGCGACGAATCCGGACATGCTCGGCAGGCCCAGCGAGGCCAGGCCGGCGATCACGAAGACGATTCCGATCACCGGCATGTGGTGCATGAGGCCGGACATGCGCGCGATCTCGCGGGTGTGGGTGCGCTCGTAGATGGCGCCCACCATCACGAAGAGCAGGCCGGTGATCGTGCCGTGCGTGAACATCTGCAGCGCCGCGCCTGACAGCCCCACGTCCGTCATGGCCGCCGCGCCGAGCAGCACGTAGCCCATGTGTGACACGGAGGAGTAGGCGACGAGCCGCTTGAGGTCCGTCTGGCGCAGCGTGATCACGGCACCCCAGATGACGGAGAAGCCGGCGATGGCCGCCAGGATCACCTTGAAGTCCTGTGCCTGCTCCGGCATCAGCGAGAGCGAGATGCGCAGGATCCCGTAACCACCCATCTTCAGCAGCACGCCGGCCAGCATGACCGAGACCGCGGTCGGCGCGTCCGTGTGCGCGTCAGGCAGCCACGTGTGCACCGGCACGACGGGCAACTTCACCAGGAACGCCAGCGTGATCGCCCAGAAGACGAGGGTCATGGGGATCACGGCGTCCGTCACCGGCTCCGCGGCCAGTGCGGCCATGTCGAAGGTGCCGGCAGAGAAGCCCAGCACCAGGAAGCCCAGCAGCATGAACGCCGACCCGGCCAGGGTGTAGAGCAGGAACTTGGTGGCGCTGTAGAGCCGACGGCCCGAACCCCACTGGCTGATCAGCATGAACATGGGGAGGAGTTCCAGCTCCCAGAAGAGGAAGAACTGGATCAGGTCCAGGGACACGAAGACGCCGGCAATGGCGGTCTCCAGGAACAGCAGCCAGGCGAAGTACTGCTTCGGCTTGACCTCGATGTTCCACGAGACGAGGACGGCCACCACCGAGAGCAGCCCCAGCAGCAGCACCATGGGCGCCGAGAGGCCGTCCACGCCGACCAGGTACTGAATCGAGAAGCCGGCATCGCCGGCGGCGATCCACTCGAACGACTCGACGAACTGGTAGCCCTCGACGCCCATGTCGAACCGCACGAAGACGACGATGGAGATGACGAAGGCGACAACGCTGAAGAACAGCGCCACCCACCGCGCGTCGCGTTCGCGCTCGGAGGGCAGGAACGCCGCCATGAGCGCGCCGGCCAGCGGCATGAGCAGGAACGTCGTGAGCATTACGGCATCACCCGATCCAGCAGCCCGCCCGCGAACACGAACAGCGCCCCCGCGCCCACGACCACGCCGAGGACATACACCGAGGTGTACGCCTGCAGCTGGCCCGTCTCCGTGCGGCGCAGCACGTCACCCGCGATCCGGGTGAGCGAGGCCGCACCGTTGACCACGCCGTCCACCACGTACTTGTCGACCGCCGCCGCGACGCGGGCGATGCCGCCTAGCAGCACGCCGCGGATGATCACGTCCTCCGCGAACTCGTTCACGTAGTACAGGCGCTCCATGACCCTCGGCAGTGGGCCGAGACGGCTGCGGATGGCCTCCGAGCGCGGCTGCTGCGCGTAGTAGATCGCCCCCGCCACCCCTATGCCCGCGAGGGCCGCGAGGGTGGAGAACGTCACCACGATGATGTCCGCGTGGAAGTGGAAGTGGCGCAGGTCCGGATTCAGTGCGCCCTCCACGAACTCGCCGAAGAACGAGGACGGCGCGACGAAGCCGGCCACGATGGCCGGGACGGCCAGCACCAGCAGCGGGAACACCATCGATCGAGGCGACTCGTGCGGGTGCGCGAGCCAGCCGTGCGCGTGGTCATCGGCCGACGCATGGGCGTCCGCGGTCTCCGTGGCCGGCTCATGTCCGGCGGGCGTCGCCTGGACATCGTGAGCGTCGTCGTGTCCGCCGTGGCCCGGCTCGGGCGCGGCGCCGCCCCGGTACTCGCCGAAGAAGGTCATGAAGATCGCGCGGAACATGTAGAGCGCGGTCATGAAGGCGACGATGGTGCCGATCACCCACAGGAACTTGTCGTGGTTCCAGGCGTCCAGCAGGATCTCGTCCTTGGACCAGAAGCCCGCCAGCGGGAACACACCGGCTAGCGACAGCGAGCCGATGAGGAACGTCCAGAACGTCCACGGCATGAAGCGGCGCAGCCCGCCCATCAGGGGCATCTCGAAGGTATTGGTGGCGTGCGACACGGAGCCGGCGCCCTGGAAGAGCAGGCTCTTGAAGAACGCGTGCGTGAACAGGT
>CAYTRA010000379.1:0-2739 GCA_964439675.1 uncultured Dehalococcoidaceae bacterium | reverse complement strand
GCGATGGTGTGCTTGCTGGGGACGGGGAGGTTCTCGAAGTCCTCGTCCTCCAGGATCACGAACTGGTCCTTGGCGTACTCGTAGCCCTTCTTGATCTCGCCGTACTCGACCTCTCGGTCGAGCGTGGGGGACCAGCGGAGGTACTTGATGGGCTTCAGGTCCTCCCCCGCGAGTTGGCGGAAGGAGACGTCCTTGGACTCCGTGGCGCTGTACAACTTGACCGGGATCGAGACCATCCCGAACGAGATCGCGCCACGCCAGATGGCTCGCGGCATGCTGCGCGCTCCTCTCGTACACCCTCGGGCGGTGCGGTAGCCCGAGGCGACCCCGTGCCAGCCGGCGCGCGAGCGCCAGACTGACTATCGAACAGTATAGGCTCTGGCCAGAGGGGACACTGACATCCGATGCGCCTCACCTACCACCTGGTCGCCGCCGGGGACTGGCCTGACATCGCGAGCGTCGAGGCGTACGAGCCCGCCTCCGTCGCCGCCGAGGGCTTCATCCACTGCACCGACGGCCTGGACGCCGTCATTGAGACCGCGAATCGGTACTACCGAGGCGACCCGCGCCCGTACCTCCTCGTATCGGTGGACCTCGACGCCGTGCGCGCGCTCTGGCGGTATGACGACGCGGAGGAGCGCTACCCGCACATCTACGGCGCGCTCAACCTCGATGCGGTCGTTGGCACCGAGCCGTGCCGGCGTGAGCTGGATGGGACGTTCATCGGCTAGCGGAGCGTCGAGGCCTACTCGAGGCCGAGAAACGCCTCGATGGAGGCGATGGCCTCGTCCGCGCGGGCGCGGGTCTCGGTGCGGCCCAGCAGCATGGGGGCGATCGCCTCGATGACCGCGGCCAGTTCGGGATCCGCGGTCAGCAGCGCCTCGTGCGCCTCCTGCGGGGTGCGGTTGCCGGTCCAGTAGGGGCGCAGCGCCTCCACGACGAATGCACGCGCGAGCAGTTCGACGCGCTGCTCGGTAGCGGCGTTGGCGTGGTCCAGCAGCGCCTGCACCGCCTGCGCCAGTTCCTCCGGCGAGGAGTGCCGCAGGTCGATGCGGAGCAGTTCGCGGCGCGAGGTGGTCTTACTCGCGGGACGCCGGCGCAGGGGCTCGCTCATCCAGTACCTCGAATCCCCCGCCCGGAGCGTATGCGTGTGCACGCGTGAACAGTTCTAATGTTCGGTCGCGACGTAACTCTAGGAGCCTCGGGAACCGTCTGGCAAGGGGGCGCGCGTTACAGATCTGCTGCCCGTCCTCCGCCACCGGCGATCGCCGGGAGCAGGAAGATCTGGTCGCCGTCCTCAACGGGTTCGAGGGGGCCGTTCTCCGTGATCACGGAGTTGATCGCGATGGCGATCTCGCCTCGGAGCGCGCCGTCATCGAGGAGCACCGTGCGCATGCCGGGGAACTCGCTGCCGAGGTTCTCGACGACGGCGCCGAGCGAACGGCCGGGCACCTCGACGGTAGCCCGGCCATCCGTGTGATCGCGCCAGTGAGCCGGGATGTGGACGGTCGCCATCGCTGAGCGCCCTTCTACGCGACGGCGACTTCCACGTGGTCCACGATGAGTTCCCCCTCGGTGGGGACGGTTTCGCCCTCTTCCTGGAGGCACTCCAGGTGGAAGGCGATGGCCTCGCGGGCCATTCGCAGGGCGTCCTCGCGCGACTCCCCCTGGGCCACGAGGCCGGGAAGCGCCGGGACGGTCACGGTGTAGCCACCCTCGTCTTCATCCGGGATCAGTACGACCGTGTACTGGCGCATCGCTTCCTCCAGCCATGCCTAGAGTAGCGCGATTAGTTCCTCGACCGTGAGTCCTGCCTGATCGAGTACCGATCGGAGCGTTGCTGGTCGGACGGTCTGGCCAGCATGGACGGAGACGGTGACCCGGATGTTGCGGCGCGGGTGCGCGAGCCGGACGTGACTCCCGCGTTGCCGCACGCGCTCCCATCCCCCGCGCTCCAGGGCAGCGAGTAGCTCGCGTGCCGTGACGCGCGGGAGGCGCTCACCCACGCTCGCCCCGTCCGTCCTACTCCTTCGGCAGCAGTTCCTCCAGGATGCGCGTGGGCGACATCGGCGTGTGGTACATGCGCACGCCGATGGCGTCGTAGATCGCGTTCCGGATGGCCGGCTGCGGCGGGACGATGGGGGCCTCGCCGACGCCTCGGACGCCGTAGGGGTGGCCGGGGTTCGGCACCTCCACCAGCACCGTGTCGATCATCGGCAGGTCGTTGGCGACCGGGATGCGGTAGTCCAGGAACGACGCGTTCACGAGGTGCCCCTCGTCGTCGTAGTAGTACTCCTCGTTCAGGGCCATGCCGATGCCCTGCGCGGCGCCGCCCTGCAACTGCCCCTCCACGTAGGCGGGGTGGATGGCGGTGCCCACGTCCTGCACGGCGGTGTAGCGGAGGATCGTGACCTTGCCGGTCTCGCGGTCCACCTTCAGGTCGACGATGTGCCCGGCGTACGCCGCGCCCTGCGTGTTCTTGCGCACGGTGGAGGACACCGCGATCAGGCCGCCGGTCCGCTGCAGCTGCCCGGCGATCTCCTTGAACGTGAACCGTCGAGGCTTGCCCTCGGCATCGTCCGGGCCGGTGAGGGTGCCATCGTCGTTGTAGGTGACCTGGTCCGCCTCGATGTTCCAGATGCGGGCGGCGCGGGCCACCAGTTGGCGCCGGATCTCCTGTCCGAGTTCGTAGGACACCCAGCCGCCGGCGAAGGTGGTGCGGCTGCCGCCGGTGACGCC
>CAYTRA010000378.1:0-2740 GCA_964439675.1 uncultured Dehalococcoidaceae bacterium | reverse complement strand
GCTCCAGGAGTTCTATGTTCAGGCGACCCGCACTACGCGTGACGATGCCCTGACCCATCGGCAGGCAGCGGACCTGGTGACGGCGTTCACCCGGTTCCCTGTGCAGGAAACGACCCTCGGTCTTGTCCAGGCTGCTATGGCTTCACGCGAGCGCTTCGGGCTGTCCTACTGGGACGGGGCAATCATCGAAGCGGCCCGGTTGCTCGGCTGCGACGAGGTGCTCTCCGAGGATCTCAACGACGGTCAGTCATATGACGGCGTGACCGTCGTCAACCCCTTCCGTTAGCGTCACACGTTCCTCAGTCCAACCCCGCGAGCACCTCGCCGATCCGTTGTTCGAGGCGGTCGACCTCGTCGGGGGCTTCGATGCGGGAGCCGGATTCGCGACGGATGTAGAAGGCGTCGAACACTTCGGGGCCGATGGTGTCGACCTTCGCGAGGTGGATGTTGATCCGCAGTTCGTGCAGGGCGCGCGTGACGGCATAGAGGAGGCCCCGGCGGTCCGGGGCGGACACCTCCAGCACGGAGTACTCGCGTGACGCCGCGTTGTCGAGGTGAACCCGGGTCTCAATGTCCGTGCGCGGCGGCGGCTGCGGATAGGAGCGGCGGACCTCCTCCAGGCGCTCCGCGATGTCGTACTCGCCGCGGGCGGCGGCGGGGAGCGCGGCCATGATGCGGCCCCACCGCCGGTCGTCGATGCCCACGCCGAGGGCGTCCTCCACGTGCCACACCTCGATGGCGACGCCGTCCGCGCGCGTGTAGGCGACGCCCCCGAGCATGTTCACGCTGAACCCGGCCAGCGTGCCGGCGATGTCCTGCAGCAGCCCCGGCCGGTCCGGCGCGACGATGGTGACGCGGTCGATCGCGCCGAGGCGCTCGTAGCGCGCGGCGGCGCCTCCCGTGGCTCGGGCCTCCTCGATAAGCGCGATGTGGTCGCCCACGACGGCGGCAGGCGTGGAGACGCGGTAGCCGTGCTCCAGGCCCGCGAGGTGTGCGCGCACCAGCTCCGCCGGGAAGCGCCCGACGAGGGCGGTCGCGATGCCCTCGATGTCCGGGGCGGCCGGCGCCTGCTCGGCCTCCAGCACGGCCAGGACGCGCTGGTAGAGGGCGCGCATTAGTTGCGCCTTCCACTGGTTCCACACGTTCGGCCCGCTGGCGCGGGCGTCCGCCACGGCCAGTACGTAGAGCAGCCGCAGCGTGGTCGCGTCCCCCACCAGGTCCGCGGTCTCCCGGATCACCTCCGGATCCGCGATGTCGCGCCGAGTCGCGACGGCGGGGAGCAACAGGTGGTGGCGGACGGCTGCGGCCAGGCGGCCTGCCTCCTCCGGGGGCAGCCCCGCGCGCGAGGCGAACCGCTCCGCGATCACCGCCCCGGCGGCGGGGTGCTCCACGCCGGCGAACCCCTTGCCGATGTCGTGCAGGAGCGCGGCGAGCAGCACCTCGTCCGGGCGGCCGAGTTCGCGCGCGACCTCCGGCGTCAGCGGATCGAACTCGTCGTCCTCCATGGCGCCGCGCGTCTCGACGACCGTGCGGAGCGCGTGGACGTCCACGGGGTGGATGTGGAACGGGGCCACGTGCGGTCGCGCACGAAGGGCGGCCCACTCCGGCAGCAGCCGGTCGAGCCACGGCGCCGGCGGTAGCGGGTCCAGCGGGCCGCCCGCACGCACGCCTTGCATGGCCCGACGCAGGCTCTCGAGGGGGCTCGACGCCTCCTCGGCGGCCGGTGGGGCCTCGGACGGGCGGCGGCGCCAGGGGACGCGCGAGCGCGGCGGGGGCGGGGTGAGGGCCTCCGCGTGGGCCTGGTCCACGGCCCGCATGTGCGTGTAGAGGCTGCGCGACCACTCGAACGGGCCGGTGTCCAACCAGCGGGCCACCGACGGCGCCAGTTCCGGGCGGTAGACGTCGCTGGGTCGTTCCACGCACGCATGCACCGCGTGACGGGTGAGCATCAGGAAGTCGCGCGCCTCGCGCAGGTCGTGGGGCAGCGCGCGTTCGGGCTGCGGCGAGCCCCAGTCGCCGTCCGCCACGGCCTCCGCCGCCGCGAGCCAGTGGAGCGCATGCAATCCGCGAAGGCCCCCGCGGCCGTGCTTGAGGTCCACGGCGAGCAGTTGCCATGGCTGCTGGCGCAGCAGGTCGGCACGCCTCGCGGCCAGTTCCTCGCGCAGCCAGGGCGCGCACCGCCGGACGAGGCGACGGCGGGCGTCCAGGAACTGCTCGTACAGCTGCGCGTCACCGGCGAGGAAGCGCGCGTCCAGGATGCCGGTGCAGGTCTCGACGTTCGCGCGCGCGGCCTCCGTGACCTGCGCCACCGTGCGTACGGAGTGGCCGACCTTGAGGGCGGCGTCCCAGAGCGGGTAGAGCGTGCGCACGGCTGCCTCGGCGTGGCGGTCGCCCCCCACGAGCACCATCACGTCGACGTCGGAGTGCCGCGCCTGTTCCCGCCGCCCGTACCCGCCGATGGCCACCAGGGCGAACCCGCTGGCAGGGCCGGTCGCCGCCATCTCGCGGAGCGCATCATCGAGGAGTTCCGTGAGGTAGAGGCTCATCTCCACCCCGGAGGGGCGCGCGCCGACGGACGGCGCGGAGGCGCGCTCGGCCAGGGCCGAACGCGCCTCCATGAACCTCGCCAGGGCTGCTGGTGCGCCCATGCGTGCGTGCCTTACAGCGCCCTAGAGCGCATCGCGGCCGCGCTCGCCGGTGCGGATGCGGATCACGTCCTCCACGGGGAGGACCGCGATCT
>CAYTRA010000377.1:0-2770 GCA_964439675.1 uncultured Dehalococcoidaceae bacterium | reverse complement strand
AACGCCTCGGACGCCTCGCCGGCGCCGCGCTGGACGTGGCGGCGTAGCCGGAGGGCAGAGGGCGCCACCCGGAGCCTGCGGCTGCGAGAGGTTAGCGATATACTCGGCGCGCCCGCCGGGACATCACGCCCCACGCCCGGGCCCAACGGGCCGCCCGAGTTGCCCAGCGCCACCCGCGCGGGCCGCGCTCGGACGGCGTCGCGGGACGGGGGACCCGGCCTCCACGCCTGAACCTGGACATGTCTACGTAGGTCAGGGCGTCCAACGAAAGGGCCACCAAGAGTCCGGGCGTCGCTGTGCGCGCCGGACGCGGTGTGTGAGGAGTCTCCGTGGCGAAGATCCCAGTCAAGAACCCCGTGGTCGAACTCGATGGTGACGAGATGACCCGCATCATCTGGGGGTTCATCAAGGACCGCCTGATCCTGCCGTACCTGGACATCAACCTCGAGTACTACGACCTGGGGATCGAGCACCGGGACGCCACCGACGACCAGGTCACCGTGGACGCCGCGAACGCCATCGCGCGTCACGGCGTGGGCGTGAAGTGCGCCACCATCACCCCGGACGAGGCCCGCGTGGAGGAGTTCGGCCTGAAGCAGATGTGGAAGTCCCCCAACGGGACCATCCGCAACATCCTGGGCGGCACCGTCTTCCGCGAGCCCATCATCTGCAGCAACATCCCGCGCGTGGTCCCCAACTGGGAGGAGCCGATCGTCATCGGCCGTCACGCGCACGCGGACCAGTACAAGGCCACCGACTTCCTGGTGCCGGGCGCCGGCACCCTCAGCATGACCTTCACCCCGGACGGCGGCGGCGAGCCCGTGACCTACGAGGTGAACAAGTTCGCCGGCCCGGGCATCGCGCAGGGCATGTTCAACACGGACGAGTCGATCATTGGCTTCGCCCGCTCCTGCTTCAACTACGCCCTGAACCGCAAGTACCCGCTCTACCTCTCCACCAAGAACACGATCCTCAAGGCCTACGACGGCCGCTTCAAGGACCTGTTCGAGAAGGTCTACCAGGAGGAGTTCAAGCCGCAGTTTGACGCGGCCGGACTCACCTACGAGCACCGCCTGATCGACGACCTGGTCGCCCAGGTCCTCAAGTGGAAGGGCGGCATTGTCTGGGCCGCCAAGAACTACGACGGCGACGTGCAGTCCGACACCGTGGCGCAGGGCTTCGGCTCGCTGGGCATGATGTCCTCCGTGCTGCTCACGCCCTCCGGCGACGTGGTGGAGGCGGAGGCCGCGCACGGCACCGTGACGCGCCACTACCGCCAGCACCAGGCCGGCCAGGAGACCTCCACCAACCCCGTCGCCTCGATCTTCGCGTGGACGCGAGGCCTCGCGCACCGCGCGAAGTTGGATGACAACAGCGACCTGGCGGCCTTCGCCCAGACGCTGGAGCGCGTCTGCGTGCAGACCGTGGAGGGCGGCCAGATGACGAAGGACCTCGCGATCCTCGTGGGGCCGGACCAGCCGTGGCTGACCACGAACCAGTTCCTGGCAGCGCTGGACGAGAACCTCCAGGCGGCAATGAAGTAACAAACCCTCGCCACGCTTCCGGGTCTCCCGGACGGCATGGCCCAGGGCCAGAATTACCCGGAGCCCCGGCACGGAAGCATCCCGCCGGGGCTCCTGAGCGAAAGGGATCCTTGTTGCGACAGAAGGTAACGATCGTCGGCGCGGGCAACACCGGCGCGACGATGGCCCAGATCCTGGGCGCCCGCGGCTTCGCGGACGTCGTGCTGCTGGATATCGTGGAGGGCATGCCGCAGGGCAAGGCGCTGGACCAGGCGGAGTCGCTGCCTTGGGCGCGCTCCTCGGCCACCATCACCGGCACCAACAACTGGGATGACACGGCCAACTCGGACGTCGTCGTCATCACCTCCGGCGTCGCGCGCAAGCCCGGCATGACTCGCGAGGACCTCCTGGGCACCAACGCCGGCATCGTCCGGAGCGTGGTGTCCGAGGCCGCCCGGCGCTCCCCCAACTCGGTCCTGGTGATCTTCGCCAACCCCATGGACGCCATGTGCCACGTGGCGCTGGAGACCTCCGGCTTCCCCAAGGAGCGCGTGGTGGGCCAGGGCGGCATGCTGGACACCGCCCGCTACCGCACCTTCATCGGCATGGAGACCGGCGCGTCCGTGAAGGACGTGAGCGCCTGGGTGCTGGGCGGCCACACGGAGGCCACCATGGTCCCCATCGTCTCCAACGCCACGGTGGGCGGCGTCCCGCTCACGCAACTGCTGCCGGCGGACAAGGTGGCGGAGGTGGTCGCCCGCGCCAAGCGAGGCGGCGCCGAGATCGTTGACCTGCTCAAGACCGGTTCGGCCTTCGTGGCCCCGGCCGTCGCCACCATCGAGATGGTGGAGTCGATCCTGCTGGACGAGCGGCGCATCCTGCCGTGCGCGGCGCTGCTACAGGGCGAGTACGGCGTGGACGGCGGCTACGTGGGCGTGCCGCTGCGCCTGGGCGCCGGCGGCATCCAGGAGATCTACGAGATCCCGCTGGCCGACGACGAGCGCGAGGCGATCCGCGTCGCCGGTGACGCCGTGAAGGAACTCGTCGCAGCCACCCCCAAGGGCTAGCCAGCCCGAGACCGGATCTAGAGAGCACGGAGGCCCTCCATGGCCGCGACCCGCACCGAGACCGACACGTTCGGGCCCATCGAGGTGGACGCGTCCCGCTACTGGGGCGCGCAGACGCAGCGATCGCTGCAGAACTTCAAGATCGGCACGGAGCGCATGCCGCGCCCGCTGATCCGCGGG
>CAYTRA010000376.1:0-2773 GCA_964439675.1 uncultured Dehalococcoidaceae bacterium | reverse complement strand
CGCTGGCTCGACGGGGAGCGGCGGCTGCGCTCGATGTATGACCGCCGCGCTCAACTCCCCGAGGAGTGGGACGCGACCGTCGACGCCACCGTCCGGGAGCGCGCCTCGAAGGCGGGGCCGTGGCTGGAGGCGGCGCGCCGCTCGCTCGCGGAGATGGCGCGCGTGGCGGAGGACCGAGGCGTCACGCTCGGGATCGAGACGCGCCTGTCGTACCACGAGATCCCGCTGCCGCAGGAACTCGCGGACCTCCTCGCGGACTACGCGCCTGAGGCGGCCGGCTACATGCACGACGCCGGGCATGCAGAGGTGCAGCACCGGCTGGGCGTCACGGACCGCTCGGCGTGGTGGGACCTGCTCGGCTCTCGCCTCGTGGGTCTGCACCTGCACGACGTCCGGGGCCTGACCGACCATCGAGCGCCCGGCAACGGCGACGTGGACTTCCGCTGGCTCGCGCAGCGCATCGCCGCCGCGAACCCGGCAGCCCTCCGAACGTTCGAGATCGACCAGCACGAAAGCGACAAGGACGTGGCGGCCGGCCTGCGGCTGCTGGTGGAGACGGGCTGCGTCCCCGGCTAGCGGCTACGCCTGCGGCACCGGATGCACCTCGAGGGGTGGGAGTGGCGTGCCCTCGCGGTCGGCGGCGCCGGCCTGCATGCGCAGGTCCTCCAGGCGGCGGGCGAAGGCGTCCACGTCCAGCCCTCGATGTGTCGGGCCGTGCGAGACGATGCGGGACAGCGCTCGTCCGAGGAGCGCGACGACGCCGTGGGGGTTGCCGCGCACCCAGTGCGTGTAGCCGGCCCCCAGTTGCGCCAGCCCCTTGAAGAACTCTTCCTCGTCCGTGCCCTTGGCGAAGCCCCAGCACGTCTCCCATGCCTCGTGGGCGCCGAAGTAGTTGCCGGCGTCGAAGAGGCGGATCGCCTCGGTGTGGCACTCCTCCAGCGTCATCGCGTCGAAGTTGGGGAGGTGGAGGCGGTTCGCCTCGCCAGCCGGGAGCGGGCGCCCCGCCTCGTCGCGAGGTCGCTCGGGCTTGGGAGCCGGGGGCAGGGGGCGTTCGGGGAGGTCGTCGGAGAACGTCATGCCGCTATCGTACCGGGCTGTCCGAAGGAGTCCGCTATGACCGACCAGCCCGCCGCACCGTCGCAGATCCTCGAAGTGGCAATGCTCGACGTGATCCCGGGACGCGAAGCGGAGTTCGAGGCCGCCTTCCGCGAGGCGTCTTCGATCATCGCCTCGATGCCCGGCTACCACTGGCACAGGCTCCACCGGTGCCTGGAGGCGCCCTCGAAGTACCTCCTGACCGTGGAGTGGGCGCGCCTGGAGGACCACACCGAGGGCTTCCGTGGCTCGGAGGAGTACCAGCGCTGGCGCGCCCTCCTGCACCACTTCTACGACCCGTTCCCCGTGGTGGAGCACTTCGCGGAGGTGGCGCTGTAGCCGCCCCACCCGCACGCCCGTACGATCACGCGCATGCGAATGTCACGGCAGTTTGGGCGAACCCTCCGCGAGTTTCCGAGTGACGCGGACACACCGAGCCATGCGCTCCTGCTGCGAGGCGGGTTCGTCGACCAGTTGATGGCCGGGGTCTACTCCTTCCTGCCGCTGGGCAACCGCGTGAAGTTGAAGATCGAGCGCATCGTCCGCGAGGAGATGGACCGCGCGGGGGGCCAGGAGGTGCGCCTCCCTGCCCTGCAGCCGGTCGAACTCTGGGAGCAGACCGGCCGCAAGGCCGGCATGGGCGAGGTGCTGTTCCAACTGCGTGACCGCAAGGAGCGAGGGCTGGCGCTGGGCCCGACGCACGAGGAGGTGGTCACGCGCCTCTTCAAGGACCACGCGCAGTCCTACCGCGACATGCCGGTCACGCTCTACCAGAACCAGACCAGGTTCCGTGACGAGGCGCGGCCTCGAGGCGACCTGATCCGCGTGCGCGAGTTCACGATGAAAGACGCGTACTCCTTCGATGCCGACGATGCCGGCCTGGACGAGTCCTACCGCGCGATGTTCGAGGCGTACCGGCGCATCTTCGCGCGCTGCGGCGTGCCCACCATCCCGGTGGAGGCGGATTCCGGCGCCATTGGCGGCAAGGGCTCGCAGGAGTTTATCTTCCTCACCGAATACGGCGAGGACACGATCGTCTTCTGCGACTCCTGCGACTACGCCGCCAACACGGAGAAGGCAGAGTTCGTCCGCCCGCCCGCCGTCGAGGGCGACCCGGCCGCCATCGAGGACGTCGAGACGCCGGGGATCACCACCATCACGGACCTGGCGTCCTTCCTGAAGGTCGAGCCGCGCCAGACGGCGAAGGCGGTGTTCTTCATGGCCACCCCGAAGGACGGCGCGCCCTTCCCCGTCTTCGCGGTGGTGCGCGGCGACCTGGAGGCGAACGAGGTCAAACTCGCGAACGCCCTGCGCGGCGCCGACCTGCGGGCGATGACGGACGCCGAGGTGGAGGAGTACGGCCTGGTGGCCGGATACGCCTCGCCGATTGGGGTGTCCGAGGACGTGCGCGTGGTGGCCGACCTCTCGATCCCGCGCTCGCCGAACCTGGTGGCCGGCGCCAATCGCGAGGGCTGGCACCTGCGCAACGTGAACTACGAGCGCGACTGGCGCGCCGCCGTGGTCGCGGACATCGCGACGGCGCAGGCGGGGCACGAGTGCGCGCGCTGTGGCGGCACGCTCGGCATGGGGCGCGGCATCGAGATGGGCCACGTCTTCCGCCTGCAGTACGTGTACACGGACGCGATGGACGTCACGGTGCAGGGTGCGGCCGTCGAGG
>CAYTRA010000375.1:0-2776 GCA_964439675.1 uncultured Dehalococcoidaceae bacterium | reverse complement strand
CGCTCGACGCCCTCCGCTCCTTGCCTGTCGAAGAGCGCGCGAAGGCGGTCGGGTTCGTGCAGTACGACGACTCCTGCCGCGACGACGGTCATGGTGGGCACTGGCACGAGGCCCCTTCTTCTTCTCAGGGGGACCAAGAGTGAGTGACACCCGCACGGTCCTGAAGTGGAGCATGGCGGCCCCGGTGGAGAAGTTCGCCATGCCGCCGGGCTCGGTCGTGCTGGACGTGGCGACCCAGAACGGGCTCCCGACTCTGTGGACGCTCGGTCCGACTCCCAGCGGTGTCACGGAGCAGCGGGAGTTCATCGGCTACGGCACCGGGCACCCCATGTGGGAGGAGAACTTGACCTACGTCGGCACCGCTCACGACGTATATGGCGACGGACTGGTGTTCCACATCTTCGAGCGCCGGCCCGCGGAGGTATCGAGTGACTGACACCCCCGAAGGCGCGCGCGACGACTGGCGCGCTGAGGCTGGCGGCCTCGCCTACATGATTCGAACCATTCACGACCGCTACGTCGAAGCCAAGAGGGACATGGGCGGCGACTCGGAGCTGCTGGCCTCGGCCATCGTCAACGCGAACCGGTACGTGCGAGGTCCGCTGGCTGAGAGGTACGCCGCGGGAGCACCCGAGCCGCCAACGACGAACCCAGGCCCAGAAAGAGGCCCTGAGTGACCCTTCCCTCCGACCTCACCGAAACGGAGCTGCCATGAGAATCCCGCGCGAACCGAATGCCGAGATGCGCCAGTGGAGCTCGTCCATGCGCGAACTGTTCGTGTCCCTGACCGACGAAGGGTTCACGGAGGACCAGGCGTTGCGGCTCATGGGCGAGTTCATCCGTAGGCCCACCGACCCGCCGAAGGAGACGAAGTGAACGACCCCAGCCCCCAGGAAGTGGCCCACGTGGCCGCGTCCATCCGCCTCACCGGCGAACTCCTCGAAGCGCACGGCGTCCGCGCCCTCGAAGCAACCAAGCATTGGGGTGCAGGACCCCGCTCCCCAGCCCTAGACCCCACGTCGAGAGGCAACCCCCCGAACCCGGACGACGGCATCGTCCCCGACCCGGACCGGGACACCTACCGCCGCCTCCGCTACCTGTTGGACAGCGTGGCCGCCGAGTCCCACGAGCTGCGGGTCATCCTCCACAAGGTGGCCGGCACCACCGTCAAGGTCCCCGAGCCCGACACCCCCGCCCAAGTCTCCGCCGCGGGGTGGTGCGTGTCCTGTTGGCGGGACGAGAAGGACGACGGCTCCCACTGGTGCGAACCGGTCGCCATGCTCCGCGACGGACGCCGCCGCTACCGGGACTACTGCCAGTGGTGCGGCGAGTGGCAGGCCGGCCGAGCCCAGCTCGAGCAGCAGGTCTTGGACCCGCTCATCGACGCCCTCCCCAACAACCGGGCGAAGAAGGTGGCCCGCAACCGGTTGAAGGCCGCCGACCGCAAGCACCCCCCGTTGGAGCTCGTCCAAGCACGACACCGAGGGGAGCGGATCACCCAACCCATGGTCGTCGCCGCCCTCGCCAAGCTCATCGAACCCGCCGACCAGAAGGCGGCAGCGTGAGGCAACGAATCCCATCCTTGTATTTCGGCAGGTAGTGGCGCTAAGTTACCCCTACGGGTATGAACCCCGTCCTGTCCCTGTAGACGACCCTCGGTCCCCCACCGGGGGTCGTCCCGCGTCCCGGGAGGGTTCGGCGTGCACGCCGGCGAACTACCCTCCGAGCGCACGCCAACGGGGGGTCCGACCGTGAGCGACGAAGCCGCCACCGCACGAGCAGACGCAGCCGCAGCCAAGGCCCGCGCCAAGGCGCTGCGACCCTGGTACCGCAAGAAGCGGTGGTGGGCCGCCGCCGCCGCCGCCCTCATCATCAGCGTCGGCGCCCTCGGCGGGGACGACGAACCGTCCAAGGTGGCCGCCGCCGACACCGACACGCCCGAGCCTGTCGAGCAGCCCGCCGAACCGGCCCCCGAACCGCAACCAGAGCCGCACACCAGCAGCAGCAACCGGGACAACCCCCCACAGGACGACGTCACCGTCACCAGCTGCACCGTCCAGTACGGCACCGTCGTCCAGGCTGAGCTGGAGGTCACCAACCACTCGTCCCGCCGGTCCAGCTACCCGATCATCGGCGTCAGCGTCGAGGACGACCAGGGCGTCAAGGTGGCCGAAGCCGTCGCCACCCTCATGAGCGTCGACCCCGGCCAGACCGCCCGCACCACCGCCATCGGCGTGGTCACCGGCAACCCCGCCGACGTCACCTGCCGCGTCGCCCAAGTCGAACGCTGGGCCGCCTGACCTACTAGGGGAGGTCGCCAGTGGCCGGCTGGCAAGGACAACCCCTCCCCGGCAACACGCGACGACGCATCCTCCGCCAAGCCCACGGGGTGTGCCAAGCATGCGGCGGCGCCCGCTGCGGCAACCGGTCCCTCCAAGTCGACCACCGCATCCCCGTCGCCGAAGGCGGAACCAACGACGACCACAACCTGTGGGCCATCGGCGCCAACCCATGCCACGCCGACAAGACCCGAGCCGAACAACAACGAGGCCGGGTCCGCAAGACCCGCACCCGCCCACGAGAACCCCACCCCGGCCTCATCTGAACCCCTGGTCGTTGGTGAACGACCAGCCGCGTCCGTCGCACCAGCGAGCGGACAGCGGCGGCGACCAAGGTGACGAACAGCACCACGACCAGCCGGCCAGCGCGGCCGGGGGTCGCCGGCGCCGGCCGCGAGGGTGGGGGGTGCCCCTCCCCCCGGGGGGTCGCCGGGCCC
>CAYTRA010000374.1:0-2781 GCA_964439675.1 uncultured Dehalococcoidaceae bacterium | reverse complement strand
GACCCGTCCTGCGACCTGGACATCACGCCGAACGTGGCCGTGGAGCACGCGATAGACACGGTGTTGTCGAACTCGTTCGGCCTCGGCGGCCAGAACGCGAGCGCGATCTTCCGCCGGTACGCGTAAGGGCGGCTACGCCGCCCCGGCCTGGCTCGCCCTCGCGCGGGCCCGGGCGCGGGCGATCTGGCGGCGGCGTACCGCCGACCGGTCGGCCGCCTGCCGGGGCCGCCATCGAGGCGTCGCCGACGTCGAGGCTGCCTCGCTGATGCGGCCGTACACCACGTGCCCGCACTGCACGCACGAGCGGTACGTGTCGCCGATGTCGTCCACCACTGCCAGGACACCCTGGCAACGGGGGCAAGCGCTGGTGTCGGTCATGGCAACCTCCCTCGGGCACAGGCCCTCCCCGCCTCAGGTGAGGGTGAAACGAATCGTGGGCGAGAGACGTTGAGGGCGAATTGCCCCACGGTTGCCATCGTGTGAATGCGAGGTGCAAACGTGAGGACGCTCCACGATCGCTCGACTCGCACGTCGCCGGCACGTCTCGAGATAAGCGCATGGCCCGCAGTGGCATCGCCTCGTAGACTGCCGGAATGACGATGACTGACCGATCTCAGCCCCGCATGGCGTTCGAGTGCCAGTGGCTCCGCCGCACCATCGATTCGTCGCGCCCTGACCCGTACGTGATGCTCTGCACGCACATTGTGAGAGACGGCAAGGACTGCGTCGGTCCGTTCCTGGAGGACGTGGAGACCGACTGCGGCCTGTGGGACCCGAACGAGCAGGCTCGCGCACGAGCCAAGCGTCTCGCCCGATAGGGCATCCGAGGGCAGCGCTCAGGCGGTTGGCTGCCTCCCCGGCTAGCCTGTTCACGTTCATCCTGAGCCTGTCGAAGGACGCACGCGAAGCGGGCGCGGGAATGGGCGCGCGAGCCGCGCAGCCCAGCGCCACTCTCCACTTCGACGCCGCCCCCGGAGCGCGGTATCCTCCCCGAAACGCACCGGGATCGAGCGTCTCCCCAGACGGCTCCGCCGCCCGCCCCTCGTCCCCTCACCCCTGCCGGACACGCAGATGGGACGAGGGCACACAATGACCACCATGGAAGCCCACCAGCGCAGCAGCGAGCGCGACCAGTCGCATGCCGTCTCGGAGGCTCAGCGCGCCGAGATCGATGAGCAGCGCGCCGCCTCGTACGCCACGCGCCGGAGCACGGTGGAGGCGCTGGAGGAGATCCTCTACGAGCCGCTGCCGGTGCTGGACCACGGCTTCGTGCGCGTCATCGACTACATGGGAGACGACGCAGCGGTGGTGCAGGCGGCACGCGTCTCCTACGGGCGCGGCACCAAGCGCCAGCGCGACGACCAGGGCCTGATCAACTACCTCATGCGGAACTGGCACACCTCGCCGTTCGAGATGTGCGAGATCAAGCTCCACGTGAAGCTGCCCATCTTCGTCGCGCGCCAGTGGATCCGGCACCGCACGGCCAACGTCAACGAGTACAGCGCCCGCTACTCCATCCTGGACAACGAGTTCTACATCCCCGCCCCGGAGCACATCGCCGTGCAGTCCTCGACGAACCGGCAGGGCCGAGGGGAAACGCTGAGCCGGGAGGACGCGCTGCGGGTGCAGGAGATCCTGCGCGACGACGCCCTGCGCTCCTACGCCCACTACGAGGAACTCCTGAACGAGGGGTCGGACGGCGAACCCCGCGACCCCGGGGCGCCCTCTGTCGCGCGCGAACTGGCGCGGATGAACCTGAGCCTGAACTTCTACACCCAGTGGTACTGGAAGACGGACCTCCACAACCTCATGCACTTCCTGCGCCTTCGCGCGGACGCGCACGCGCAGTACGAGATCCGCGCCTACGCGGACGTGCTGACGGAGGTGCTGGAGCGCTGGACGCCCATGGCGCACCAGGCCTTCGTGAACTACCGCCTGGGTAGCGCGCAGATCTCGAGGCAGGGCATGGAGGCCGTACGCCGCATGCTGGCGGGCGAGCAGGTGACGGCGAAGGACGTGGGCATGTCCGCTGGCGAGTGGCGCGAACTGATGGCGCTCCTCCAGCCGCAAGAGGACTAGCCCTCGTGGAGCGCGCGTACACGCCACCACAGGGCCAGCACCCGCTCCTTCGAGGGCTGCTGACCACGGCCCACGACCGCCACGTCGACATGGCTGACCTCGTCACCGGGCTGCCGGAGGGCGCCCTGGACTGGCAGCCCGCGCCCGACGCGCCGTCGCTCGCCGGGCTTGTGACGCACATCCTGCACGTCGAACGATCGATGGCCCTCGAAGCGGCGACGGGCAACGAGTCCTGGGAGCACGCTGACGGCCACGGCACGGACGCCCGCGGCGACGAGGCCTCGCTGCTCGCACTCATCGATGACGCGGACGCCGTCATCAAGCGCGCGATCGAGAGCCTCGATGACTCGGTGCTGGTGCGGGTGACCCAGCCGGACGACCGCACCGTCGGCTCCGGACTCCTCGAGGAGTTCGACCACTCCTCGATGCACTACGGGCAGATGCAGTTGACGCGCCTGCTGTGGGAGCACGCCCACCCAGAGCACCCGCGGACGTACGAGCACTGGGGTCACTAGCCTCCGCCTCTCCTCGCCTCGCGCTACCATCCCGCGCGGGCGGCCTCGTGTCTGACTTCGTCGGAGGACGCCCGTGCTCGCCCGATCCCGCCCCCTGACCCTCGTCGCACTCGTACTCGTGCTCCTCGCGGTGGCCCCACCGTACGAGGGCCACGCACAGACGCCGCCGGGCCAGATCGCCGGTGAC
>CAYTRA010000373.1:0-2790 GCA_964439675.1 uncultured Dehalococcoidaceae bacterium | reverse complement strand
CCTCGCCTCGCTGCAGACGCGCGCCGTCCGCGACGGCGACGAGTACGTCGTCAACGGCCAGAAGATCTGGACGTCCGGCGCGCACTTCGCGGACTGGCTCTTCGCCCTCGTCCGCACCGACCCGGAAGCCCCCAAGCACCGAGGCATCTCCTTCCTGGTCATGGATATCAAGAGCCCCGGCATCACCGTCCGCCCCATCATCGACATGGGCTGGAAGCACCCCTTCAACGAGACGTTCTTCGAGGACGTGAAGGTCCCGGTCAAGAACCGCATCGGCGAAGAGAACCGCGGCTGGTACGTGGGCATGACGCTGCTGGACTTCGAGCGCTCCGGCATCGCCGGCGCCATCTCCTACAAGCGGTCCATGGGCCAGATGAAGGACTTCCTGGACACGGACGACGGCAAGCGCTTCCGTCGGCAGGACTTCAAGACCGTCCGGCTGGAACTGGCGGACCGCGCGGTGGAGACGGAAGTGCTCTTCAACTTCGCCTTCCGCATCGTCTCCATCCAGAACCGCGGCCTGGTGCCCAACTACGAGGCGTCCGTCAACAAGATGTACGGCTCAGAACTGCACCAGCGCATTGCCCGAACCGGCACCAAGGCCTGGGGCCTGTACGGCAACGTGTGGGACCCCAAGAGCAAGCACGCGCCCATGAAGGCGCAGCACGTGCAGGACTACGTCGGCTCCGTGCCGCACACCATCTTCTCTGGCTCCAACGAGATTCAGCGCAACGTCATCGCGACGCGGGGCCTCGGCCTCCCGCGCGGGTAGTCAGCGGGTACGGCTTTTCATAGGGAACAAGCGACCCTCCCCACACGGTTGGGGAGGGCGCCAATCGGGAGGAACGAACCTTGGACCTGGGCCTGAACGAGCAGCAGGAACTCCTCAAGAACGCTGCACGCGAGTTCCTGGAGAACGAGTGCCCGGAGACGCACGTCCGGGAGATGGAAGAGGACGAGAAGGGCTACTCGCCCGTCCTCTGGCAGAAGATGGCGGAGCAGGGCTGGCAGGGCCTGCTCATCCCGGAGGCGCACGGCGGCGCCGGCTTTGACTTCCTGGACCTCTGCGTCCTGCTGGAGGAGTTCGGCCGCGCCCTGGTGCCCGGGCCGTTCATGTCCACCGTCCTGGGCGGGGCCGTCCCGCTCATGGAGGCCGGCTCGGACGCGCAGAAGAGCGAGCTCCTCCCGAAGATCGCCTCCGGCGACCTCATCTTCTCGCTCGCCCTCACCGAGCCATCGGCCCGCTTCGACGAGGCCGGCATCGAGGCCAAGGCGGACGTCTCCGGCGACGAGGTGACCTTCAACGGCACCAAGTTGTTCGTCTCTGACGCCAACGTCGCGGACTACCTGATCGTCGCTGGCAAGTCCGGCAAGGGCACCACCCTTGGCATCGTCGCCACGGACCAGCCCGGCGTGAAGGTCACCCAGCTCCAGACCATCGCCCGCGACAAGCAGTGCGAGGTCGTGCTGGAGAACGCCAAGGGCCAGCTCCTCGGCGCGGACGGCGCCGGCTGGGACATCCTGAAGTCCGTCATCGAGAAGTACACCGTCGCGGAGTGCGCCTACCTCGTGGGCCTCGCCCAGATGGACTTCGAGATCTCGGTGGACTACGCCAAGGAGCGCGTGCAGTTCGGCCGCCCGATCGGCTCGTTCCAGGCCATCCAGCACAAGTGCGCTGACATGGTCACGGACGTGGACGGCTCGCGGTTCATCATGTACAAGGCCGCGTGGTCCATCGCCTCTGGCCAGCCGCAGGAGGACACCTCCCTCGCCGTCAACATGGCGAAGGCCTGGTGCTCCGAGGCGACCCGCCGCGTGGTGGCCCACGGCCAGCAGATCCACGGCGGTATCGGCTTCACGAAGGACTACAAGATCCAGCTGTTCTTCCGCCGCCAGAAGCGGGCCGAGCTCGCCTTCGGCGACGCCGACTTCCACCGCGAGGCCGTCGCCACCCAGCTCGGCCTCTAGCAACCGCACCTTCGAGGCAACTCGACCACAAGGGGCCGCCCTCCGGGGCGGCCCCTTCGTTGTGCTTGGGTGCACCTACCCCAGTGATGTAGACTTACATCATGAGTCATCGCACCCAGATCACGCTCACCGATGAGCAATACGAGCGGCTCCAGCAGACCTCTCGGGAGACTGGGCTGGGTCTGGCTGAACTCGTACGTCGAGCCTTGGACCAGACGTACGGCTCACACACCGTCGCCGAACGAGGCCGCGCCCTCGAGCGCAGTTTCGGCGCATGGTCTGACCGTGACATTGACGGGGCCACGTACGTCCAGGCAATCCGGCGAGGGCTCGGCAAGCGCCTGGCGGGCTGAGCGCAGCGTCGTGACGATCGTCCTCGATACCTCCGTGCTCATCGACCACCTCCGAGGCGAACCGCAAGCGCGTGCGGCCCTGGAGGAGGCGGTCGCCGAAGGTGAGTCGCTGGTCGCCTCAGTGCTGACCAAGGTGGAGATCCTCGCCGGCGTTAGACCGTCAGAGGAGCATGACACCTGGCTTCTGCTCGCGGTGATCGACTGGATCCCGGTCGATGAGCGTCTTGCGGAACGAGCCGGCGCGATCGCGAACCGGTACCTGCGCTCTCATCCCGGCGTCGATCCCGTCGACTACGTCATCGCGGCCACCGCTGAGCACCTTGGCGCCCGGCTGTGGACGCGCAACCTGAAGCACTTCCCGATGTTCCCCGACCTCACCGCACCCTACTAACCCAAACGCTCTCCCCACTCGCCGACCCCTACGCCCGACCCCATCCCCCACCTCCCACCCGCTACCCTCCCCCCATGG
>CAYTRA010000372.1:0-2799 GCA_964439675.1 uncultured Dehalococcoidaceae bacterium | reverse complement strand
TCGCCGGACGCCCTCTTCATGTACGTGAACATCGAGGTGGTCGGCCGGAAGGCCTGAGGCGGGGCGCGGGCAGTTCCGCTGTTCTGCCCCCTCCCCCCTTGAGGGGGAGGGTTGGGGTGGGGGGTGCCGGCGCCAGCCGGCCCTTGAGCCCGGGTCGTCCTCAATCTCCCGCGAAGCGCTCCCGGATCTCACAGTCCCACTCGACGCGCACGGCCGCGTGGGCGATGAATTGCAGGCGCTCCGCCTCCCCCAACGTCGAGAAGCCGTCCGTCACCCACATGCCCATGTACTCCGGTCGGTGAGCGGTCGCCTGCCGGTGCGAGATCACTCGGTCGGGGCGGATGTAGCGGTACTCCTCCTTCTGCCCGGACACGAAGGGGCAGGCGAAGAACGAGTAGCGGCCGCACTCCAGGTGCACCGGTCCGTCACGGAACATCCCCGTGTTCATCGAGACGACCCCGCCGACGAAGCCCAGCTCCGCACGCAACTTCTCGCCGCAGAGGTGGCAGAGGCCTCGACGGAGGTGGTCGGCCACCTTGTCCACGTCCGGCGTCGTGAAGTCCGGGATGCCGTCCTCCACGATGAGCGTGGAGGGCACGGGCATGCCTCGGAAGTGGGGGCGGCGCTGGAGTCGCTTCGGCTCTCTCATCGGTCTCGCTCGCGCTAGGTCGAGATGCGTCGCACGACCTCGAACATGACTTCCAGGCCGAGGTTGAAGTTGTCCAGCGTCAGGAACTCGTCGTTCGCATGGAAGCCGTCACGCTCCGCCTGGCTGAGGAGGCACGGGATGAACCCGTACGAGGGGATCCCCAGCGGCCGCAGGAAGCGGTTGTCCGTCCCCACCGTCGAGGTGGCCGGCACGACGATGGCGTCCTCGAACGCCTCGCGCAGCACCTCCTCGATGACCCGCGCGAGGTCCGTCTCCCACGGGGAGACGGCGGGCGTGGGTTCGTGGTCGTAGATGAAGGACACCTCCACGCGCGGGTCGTCGATGCGCTCCACCACCTGCTGGCGCCAGCCCTCGGCGTCCTGCCCGGCGAGGAGCCGGCAGTCCAACTCCGCCTCCGCGAGGGCAGGGACGATGGTGTTCTTCGTCCCCGCGCGCACGATGGTCACGTTCAGGGTGTTCGTGAACGCCGCCTCGGTGTCCGGGCTGGCCTTCACCGCCGCCTCCACCGCCGAGGCGTCCCGGTCGTCCTCGATGAGGCCGGCCGCGTGCAGGCGCGCGACATAATCGCGGGTCGCGGGGGTGAAGTGGAGCGGGCGGTCCCACTCGGTGAGGCGTGCGAGCGCCCGCATCAAGGGCAGGACGGGGTTGTCGTACGCCGGCTTGCTGCCGTGCCCGGGCGTCCCCACCACGCGCAGCCGTAGCGGCGCCATCTCCTTCTCCGTCACGGCCACCTCGAAGAGGTGCGCCGGCCGCCCGCCGAACTCGTCGAGGCCGCTCGACCCTTCGTTCAGCGCGAACTCCACGTCGAAGAGGTCGGGGCGGTGCTTCAGGAGCCACGAGACGCCCAGGTCGCTGCCGGTCTCCTCGTCTGGTGCGGCGAGGAAGACGAGGTCGCGCCGGAGGGGGAGGCCCAGCCGCTTCGCGAGGACTACCGCGAACAACTGCATCACCCCGACGCTCTTCATGTCGATGGCGCCACGTCCGTAGATGCGACCGTCACGCACCTCGCCGCCGAACGGGTCGACGGACCAGAACTCGCGCTGCACGGGGACCACGTCCAGGTGGTTCGCCAGCATGAGCGCGCGCCGCGAGCCGTCACCGGGCAGCCGGGCCACCAGCGCCTCGCGCTCCGGCGCCGTCTGCGCGTATTCGCAGGCGATGCCCTCTGCCTCCAGCAGCCCACCGAGGTAGCGCGCGGCCGGTGCCTCCCGCCCGGGAGGGTTGGACGTGTCGATGCGCAGGTATGCGCGCAGCACCTCCAGCGCCTCGGCGCGGACGCTCGGCCAGTCGATGGCGACAGTCACGGGCACCCCTCTCGGGCGCGGATCGAGCGGTTGGTCGGCTGAGGGAGGGCCATCATAGGATGCAGCCACAGTCTTCGGCACAGCATCCGGGCGCACCCAGGGGGAGGAAGTGGCGATGCCGCAGCAGCCGGCCTCGAACGGCCTCGAGGTCTCCGTGATCGCGGACCAGGCGGCCATGGACGCCGCGCTGTCCGTCCGCTTCCGGGTCTTCGTGGAAGAGCAGCACGTCCCCATTGAGGAGGAAGTGGACGCCTACGACGCCAACCCCGGCGCGAACCCCTCGGTGGTCCACGTGCTCGGCACCCTCGGCGGCGAGCCCATCGCCACCGCCCGCCTCCTGCTCGACGCGCACGAGGGCTACCCGCACATCGGCCGCGTAGCCGTGCTCGCGGAGCACCGCCGCGCCGGCTATGGCCGCCTTGTTGTGGAAGCCCTCCAGGACCAGGCGCGGCGTCGAGGCTTCGAGGGCGTCACCCTCTCCGCGCAGTTGCACGCGATCCCGTTCTACGAACGCCTCGGCTACCTCGCCCGCGGCCCGGTCTACCTCGATGCGGGCATCGAGCACCGTGACATGGACCTCGTGTTCGGGGGCGAGGGGTAGGGGACGTGGCGCCCTCGGGAAGATTCGAACTTCCGACCGGCGGATTAGAAGGCCGCTGCTCTGTCCCCTGAGCTACGAGGGCGTGCGTCCAGTCTACTCGCGCGGCGCGCGAGGGCTCACCCGAGTTCCTGGGCGAGCCCGATCAGCAGCCCCTCTGGCCCTCGGATGTAGCAGAGGCGATAGACGTGCTCGTACTGGACGACCTCGCCGACGAGCGTTGCTCC
>CAYTRA010000371.1:0-2806 GCA_964439675.1 uncultured Dehalococcoidaceae bacterium | reverse complement strand
TCCCAGCGGATGATGTCGATCCGCTCGCCACCGAGTTCATTGATGATGTTCTGGATGCGGGCGCCGCGCACGCCCACGCACGCCCCAATGGGGTCAATACCGTGCTGGCGCGAGACCACCGCGATCTTCGCACGGTGGCCGGCGTCACGGGCGATCGCCATGACCTCTACCGCACCGCGGGCGATCTCCGGGATCTCGAGTTCGAACAGGCGCTTCAGCAGCGCCGGGTTGGAGCGGGAGACCACGACCTGCGGACCCTTGGAGGCCTTGTAGACCTCCTTCACGTACACGCGCAGGCGCTGGCCCACGCGGTAGTGCTCCGCGCGGATCTGCTCGGCGGCGGGCAGGACGGCCTCGGTGCGGCCCAGGTCCAGGATCACCTGGCGGCGGCCGCCCTCCACGCGGAGGACGGTGCCGGAGACCAGTTCGCCTTCCTTACCCGTGAAGTCTTCGAAGACGGACTCGCGCTCCGCCTCCCGCAGGCGCTGCAGGACCACCTGCTTCGCGGTCTGCGCGGCGATGCGGCCGGCGTTCGGGGATGCCTCGAGTTCCTCGAGGATCTCCTCGCCAACCTTCTTGCCGGCGAAGCCCATGGAGGCCGCGCGCTCCGGCGACACCTGGATCTCGTCGTCCTCGATGTCGTCGTCGTCCATGACCTCGTAGCGTCGCCAGGAGCGGATGTCACCGCTGTCGCGGTCGATCGACACCTTGATGTCGGCGTACTGCAGGTCGTCCTTTTTCAGGGCGGACGCCATGGCCGCTTCCACCGCGGCGAAGACCGTGTCGCTGTCGAGGTTCTTCTCGGCAGACAACTGCGTGATCGCGATGACGAACTCGTTCTTCATGCCCTGGCCCGTATCCGGTCTGAGGGTGCCCGTGCGACCGGCTGCGAGGACACGCCGATTCGGCATGCCCGCGGCGACTCAACAAAAAACGTGGCCCTCGGCCACGTCTCGAAGGGAGGCGCTGCTCAGACATCGTAGCACCAGTGTTCGTTGGCCCTCAACAGAAACAGTGCGCTTTCGCCGCGGTTGAGGGCGCTCGATGCGTCGAGGGCGAATTTCTCCCGTCAGACTCTCTTCAAGGAGGGCCGCCGTGCCGACGATCTGGGAGGAAGGGCACAGGTGCGCCCATGCGTCGCCTTCGTATCGACGACCCCTTCAGCGAGGGCTCCGTCCTCGCCCGCGACCTTTGCTCGTCCACGGGCGAGGTGCTGGCGCGCGCGGGCATGACCCTGACGTCGCGTGCCACGCGCGCCCTCCGAGCGCACGGCGTCGACCTCTGCTTCGTCGAGGACGCCGCCTCCGCGGGGGTGCAGCCGCAGGTGCTGGTGGACGCCACCGGCAAGGACGAGTCCGTGGCGCGCGCACTCCGCGAGGCGTGCGACGTCCTCTGGAGGTTCGCGGAGGGCCCCGCTCGCCGTCCGACCAGCAAGGCCGTCGACGAACTTCGCGCGCTGCGCACCACCGGAACGTTGAACGCCTCCGGCGCGCTGGACATGCTTCGCCGGGCGGTGGAGGGCTTCGTGCCGCGCGCCGCCAGTCACGACGCGGCCGGCGGCTTCCCCACGGACCGGCCCGCCGGCGACGACCTCTTCGGGCACTCGCTGGGCGTGGCGGCCCTTACCGTCCGCATCGGCGCCGAGATCGGCTTCCAGGCTCCGGACCTGCAGCGCGCGGCCATGGCGGCGCTCCTGCACGACGTAGGCCTGCTCATGGTGCCCGAGGAGATCCGACGCACCCCCGAGGCCCACCGCACGCCGGCGCAGCAGCGACGCTACGAGGACCACACGCTGCTGGGGCAGGCCCTCCTGAGCGGCCTCGGTCAGCGGTACCCCGCCCTCCCCGTCGTCGCGGTGGAGCACCACGAGGAGCAGTCGGGCGGCGGCTACCCGTTCGCGCTCACCGGCGGCAACCGCATCCTGCGTTCCGCGAGCACGGAGGACCGCCCTCCGCGCATGGCGCTTATCTCGGAGATCGTGGCCGTGGCGGACCGCTACGAGCGTCTGGTCTCGCCCGCCCCGGGCGTTGCCGCGCTCACTCCCGCGGCCGCTCGACGCGTGCTGGCGGCCGAGGCCGGCGCGCGGCTGAACGCGGAGGTAGTCGGTCGCTTCCTCGACATCCTCCCGCAGTGGCCGCTGGGCACGGAGGTAGTCCTGCATGGCGGCCCGCACGATGGTGCGCGGGCGGTCGTAATCGGCATGGACGCGAAGCACGTCGAGCGTCCGAGGGTGCGCATCTTCGCAGACCGTCTTGGTGCGCGCATCGAGCCGGTGGACGTCGCGCTGGCAGCCGAGCCTTCGGTGGCGATCACCCTCGCCGAGGAGGCAGCGGCGGCCTAGGCGCCTACCGCGTCGCCAGCCCCGCTACGCCTCGGTGGCCCGCGCGCGGGCAGCGCGCTCGACGTCCGCCACGTTGAGGGCGTCCAGCAGCCGCTGCCGGTGCTCCTCGATGCGTGCCAGCACCTCGGAGCGTGCGACGGATTCGGCCTCGGTGTTCCCCTCGCGCACCTTCAGTTCCACCACGCCCGCAGCGTGGTTCCGGCTGGAGACCGTGAGGCGCACCGGGATGCCGATGAGGTCTGCGTCGTTGAACTTCACGCCCGGCCGTTCGTCGCGGTCGTCGAACATCACCTCGAGGCCGGCGGCAGTCAGTTCCTCGTACAGCGCCTCGGCGTCCTGTCTCGCTGCCTCGTCCCGGTCCAGGCCGATGCCCACCATCAGCACGTCGTACGGCGCGATCGAGACAGGCCACGCGATGCCGGCCTCGTCGTGGTGGGCCTCGACGGCAGCGGACAGGATGCGCTC